>DATMML010000066.1 GCA_035570235.1 Vicinamibacteria bacterium
CGCTATGGTCGGGGCCGTAATGTTGGTGGCGGCGGTGAGCGCGCACATCAGGAAGGGTTTTTTCGCGCACAACGGTGGTTACGAGTACACCCTGGTGCTCGGCGCAACCGCCGTCGCCCTGGCGTTCACCGGGCCGGGTAACTTCGCGCTGGATCAGGCGCTCGGAATCTCTTGGTCGGGCGAGGCCTGGGGCCTGGCAGCCCTGGCCGCGGGCTTGGTCGGCGGCGTCGTTCCGCTACTCGCTCGAAAGACGGCGCCAACGTCATCTTCGGAGCAGGCCGCCTGAGACCCCATTGAGTAACAAGGACTAAGGAGGAGAACGTGAGTCGTAGGGTTGAACATGTGATCTCGGCGCACCGTCAGCTAGAGGGCGGCGGTTTTGTCGTCCGGCGTCCGTTTCCCACCGCCGAGTTGCCCCTCGTTGATCCATTCTTGCTGCTCGACGAGATGGGGCCGGCGGACTACGGTCCGGGCGAGGCCAAGGGCGCGCCCGACCATCCCCACCGCGGATTCGAAACCGTGACCTACATATTGGAGGGTCAGTTCGAGCACGAGGACTCTGCCGGGAACAGGGGGACGATCGCCGCGGGCGACGTGCAGTGGATGACGGCCGGGAGCGGCGTCGTGCACTCCGAGATGCCCGCGGAACACATCCGAGAGCGGGGCGGCCGCATGCACGGCTTCCAGATCTGGGTCAACCTGCCCGCGCGCGACAAGATGATGGCGCCGCGCTACCAGGAGGTGCCCGCGTCTCGGATTCCTCAGGCCGCGACCCCCGACGGCCGCGGTCACGTTCGTGTCGTAGCGGGAGAGGCGCTCGGCGTTCGCGCCGTCATCGACACGCGCACGCCGATCGTCTACCAGGACTGGAGCCTGAAGCCGGGGGCGGTCGTAGAGCAGCCGCTCACCCAAGGTCACCAGGCATTCGCCTACGTCTTCGAGGGAAGCGCAGAAGTCGGGAGCGACGGTCAGTCGCTCCGCGACGGCCAACTCGGTCTGTTGGGGCCGGGCCCCAGCGTCCGGCTCGCTGTCCCCCGGGATGCGCCCGTGGGCGCCCGGCTCTTGCTCCTGGCCGGGGAGCCGCTGCGCGAGCCGGTGGCGCGCTATGGTCCCTTCGTGATGAACACGGAATCCGAAGTTCTGCAGGCGTTCTCAGACTTTCGGTCCGGCCGTTTTGCACAGATCCAGCGACCCTGACCGCTTGCCCGCCCGGTACCCGAAGGGTAGCCTTGCCCCGCCGTTCAAGGATACCCTTCGCGGTACCTTAGGTCAGCGCAGCGGAAGTCTGACCGCGCCAATTCACACTGTCGACGGACGCTGCGACGGGGAAGGGCGATGAGGACCCTGAGCCAGAGTCTCTTCCTGTGCCTGATCCTCGCGCAGGCCGCGCATTCGATCGAGGAGTACTACTTCCGTCTTTACGACGTGCTGGCCCCGGCGCGTTTCATCAGCGGACTAGTCAGCAGCAACCTGGCCCTTGGGTTCGCCATCGCCAACGGGGCCCTCGTCTTGTTCGGGCTTTGGTGCTACCTGGCACGCGTGCGCAAGGGGCACGCATCTGGGCGTGGCTGGGCGTGGTTCTGGGCCATTCTTGAAGGCGTCAATGGGGCCAACCACCTCATGCTGGCCGTGGGCTCTCGGGGCTACTTCCCCGGCGCCGCAACCGCTCCCCTCTTACTCGGCCTCTCGCTATGGCTCGGATGGACTCTCTCGCGGGCTGACCCGCCCAGCTCATAGGGGTCACGGTTCCAGCCCTGGGCCGACGGCGCTATCCGGCGACCTCGACGCTACTCGAACCAGGAAGCGATCGCACTCGTCGATCGGAGGACGGTGTCTCGGCGATCAGGGCCGGTGGAGACGATACCGATTTCGGCCCCCACCAGTTCCGCGAGGCGGTCTACATAACGCCGTGCGTTCTCGGGCAGAAGGCCGAACTCCCGGAGGCCGGCGGTAGGCGCCTGCCAGCCGGGGAGGGTCTCGTAGACGGGGGCGCAGCCTTCGAGCACCGCCATGTCCGAGGGTAGCTCGTGCAGGTTCTCTCCCTCCCATTTGTAGGCAGTGCAGACCGGGATTTCGGCCAGATGGTCCAGCACGTCCAGCTTGGTGAGAGCGATGGCGTCAAAGCCGTTGACACGCGTGGCGTAGCGAACGATCACGGCGTCGAACCAGCCGCAGCGGCGCGGGCGGCCTGTGGTGGCCCCGTACTCCTTCCCGCGGGCGCGAATCTCCTCCTCCCGCGGGCCTCCGATTTCCGTGGGCAGGGGGCCCGTGCCCACGCGGGTGGTATAGGCCTTGGCGATACCGAGGACAGCGTCGATGCGCGTGGGGGGGATCCCCAGGCCCGTGGCCGCGCCCCCCGCCCCCGCCGACGAGGAGGTCACGAAGGGGTAGGTGCCCAGGTCGAGGTCGAGGAGGGTGGCCTGCGCCCCTTCGAAGAGGATCGAATAGCCGTTGGCCAACTCCCGCTGCAGTGCCAAAGACGCATCGCCGATCCGCGCGCGCAAGCGATCTCCGAAGCCCGTGAGGTCCAGGACGAGCCGATCCCAGTCCACCTCGGGCGAGCGCCCGGCGCCGCGGAAGACGAGCTCGAAGTGGCGGCGGGCCTCCGCGAGCTTGGCCGGCAGCGCCGCCGGACGCAAGAGATCTCCCATGCAGATCCCGCGGCGCCCCGCCTTGTCCTCGTAAGCGGGCCCGATCCCCCGGTTGGTGGTGCCGATCCTTCGGGGTCCCCGCAGCTCCTCGGAGAGCAGCTCCAGGGCTCGGTGGTGAGGCAGGACCAGGTGGGCCCGATCGGAGATGAGCAGGTTCTCGTCCACGGTCACGCCCCGCCCGCGCAGCTCGGCGATCTCCACCTCTAGAGCCCAGGGATCGATCACCATCCCGTTGCCCATCACGCAGAAGATGCCGGGATGGAGGACGCCGGAGGGGATGAGATGAAGGACGAATTTCTCGCCCTCGACGATGACGGTGTGGCCGGCGTTGTGGCCCCCGTTGTAGCGGGCCACGACCTGGACCTTGTCCGTCAGGAGGTCAACGAGCTTCCCCTTGCCCTCGTCGCCCCACTGGGCGCCGGCGATCACGATGTTGGGCATGGAGAAGCGGTTGGGCTAGTCGAGGAGGGGGGCCGGGGCTGCAGAGGGCCCGGGCTCGGCTTCGGCCTCGAAGGTGTAGCTGCACTGCTCGCCCAGCTCCCGCAGGTCTTGGGCATGGAGCGGGAAGAGCCGACACTGGGCGAACCGTTTCTCGTAGATCCGGCACGTATACTGACCCTCGGCGTCGGTGCCGAGAAACGGGCACTGGAAGAGAATCTTGCAGCAGGCCCCGCACCGATTGCACTCCCCCTTGCGCCGGGCCAAGAGAGCGGAGGTATCCTCCTTCAGCACGCTCGCCTGGATGAAGCGCCGGACCTTGCCCCGCACCTGCAGGCTCATCAGAGCCCAGTCAGCCATGCCCACTCCTTGCTAGAACTAGACCACTTGAGCCGCCGATTCTACCCGACGCCCAGGCCAGCGGCAAGCGCCCGGGGCCATGCTATAGTCCCCGGGTCCCGCACCGCCAATCGGATGAGCTCCTCCCCGCATCCCGGGCCCGTGGTTCTGGACGGCGGGGCCTTGAACCTCCAGGCCCTCGAAGCCGTGGCCCGACAGGGGCGCACGGTGACCCTCGACGGGAAGGCCCGGGAGGGCGTGGCCCGCGCCCGCTCGGTGGTGGATGAGGCGGTGGCCCGCGGCACCGTGGTTTACGGTATCACCACCGGCTTCGGGAACTTCGCGGACGTGGTAATCCCGGCCGATCGGCTGCGGGAGCTGCAGCTCAACCTGGTCCGCAGCCATGCCGCGGGCGTGGGCGATCCCCTCGACGAGGCGGAGACGCGGGCCCTCATGGTCCTGCGCGCCAACGTTTTGGCCAAGGGCTTTAGCGGCATCCGCCCGGAGACCCTGGACCTCCTCATCGAGATGATCAACCGCCGCATCCACCCTCTGATCCCGTCCCAGGGCTCGGTGGGCGCGAGCGGCGACCTGGCGCCGCTCGCCCATCTCGCCCTCGCCCTCATCGGCGAGGGCTCCTGCATCCACCGGGGCCACCTTCACCCGAGCATGGAGGCGCTGGGGGCGGCCGGCCTCCGCCCCGTCGTCCTCGAGGCCAAGGAAGGCCTCGCTCTCATCAACGGCACCCAGCTCATGACCGCGGTGGGCGGATTGGCTCTGGCCGAGACCATCCGCCTCGTCTGCACCGCGGACGTGGCCGGGGCCCTGACCTTGGACGCCCTCAAGGGGACGGACGTGGCCTTCGATCCCCGGATCCACGCCGCCCGCCCCCATCCCGGCCAGGGTACCGCGGCCCGAAACTTGAGGAAGCTTCTCGCGGGTAGCTCGATCCGCGAATCGCATCGGGACTGCGGCAAGGTCCAGGACGCCTATTCCCTGCGCTGCATCCCCCAGGTGCACGGCGCCGCCCGCGACGCCCTGGCCTACGTGACCAGCACCTTCCTGGTCGAGCTGAACGCGGCCACCGACAACCCCATGGTCTTCGCGGAGACGGGCGATATGCTCTCCGGCGGCAATTTCCACGGCGAGCCGGTGGCAATCGCCGCGGACGTACTCTCGATCGCGGTGGCGGAACTCGGGGCCATCAGCGAGCGGCGGACGGAGCGGCTCGTCAACCCCGCCCTCTCCGACCTTCCCGCCTTCCTGGCCCGCGATGGCGGGCTCCAGTCGGGTTTCATGATCGCCCACGTCACCGCCGCCGCCCTGGCCGCGGAGAACAAGACCCTCGCCCACCCCGCGAGCGTGGACTCGATCCCCACTTCGGCCAACAAGGAAGACCACGTGTCCATGGGCGTGGGCGCGGCCCGCAAGGCGGCGCGCGTAGTCGCCAACACGCGCCGCATCCTGGCGGTGGAGCTCCTAGCTGCCTGCGAAGCCCTCGAGTTTCACAAGCCCCTGCGGACGTCGCCCCCCCTGGAAGCCGCCTACCGCCTCGTGCGCGAGCGCGTCCCTCCCCATGATCGGGACCGCTCGCTCTCCCCGGAGATAGAGGCGGTGGCAGACCTGGTGCGCACCGGCGCCATCGCCGAGGCCGCGGGGAAGGTATGCGGTGTCCTGGAGTGAGGAGGCGGTCATGAGCGCCTTCGAGCCCCCCCTACTAGAAGGGGGCCGGGCCGGCGACCCTCGCCGGAGCGAGTCTCGCCACCACCCGGGGGGGATGTGAGCGCCGCCCCCTCCTCCACCCGCACCATCCGCGCCCCGCGGGGTAGCACCCTGTCCTGCAAGTCCTGGCAGCAGGAGGCGGCCCTCCGCATGCTCATGAACAACCTCGACCCCGAGGTCGCCGAGCGACCCGGAGATCTCGTGGTCTACGGCGGGATCGGCAAGGCCGCGCGCAACTGGGCCTGCTTCGACGCCATCGTCGCCTGCCTAAAGGAGCTCGGCAACGACGAGACGCTGCTCGTCCAGTCCGGCAAGCCGGTGGGTGTCTTCCGCACGCACCCCGATGCGCCCCGGGTCCTCATCTCCAACTCCATGCTGGTCCCGGCCTGGGCGACCTGGGAGACCTTCTACGAACTGGACCGGAAGGGTCTCATGATGTACGGCCAGATGACGGCCGGCTCTTGGATCTACATCGGCACCCAGGGAATCCTGCAAGGCACCTACGAGACGTTTGCGGAGGCGGCCCGCCAGCACTTCGGGGGCTCGCTCGCGGGGCGCTTGGTCCTGACCGCGGGCCTGGGAGGGATGGGGGGGGCCCAGCCCCTCGCCGCCACCATGAACCAGGGCGTGATGATCGCGGTCGAGGTGGACCGCCAGCGGATCGAGCGCCGCCTTCAGACCGGCTACCTCGACGAGACGACGGAGAGCCTGGAGGAGGCCCTCGCCCGCGCCCAGGCCGCCCGTCGGGAGGGCCGGGCGCTCTCCATCGGCCTCCTGGGCAACGCCGCCGACATCATGCCGGAGTTGGCGCGGCGGGGAGTGGTGCCCGATCTCCTCACCGACCAGACGAGCGCCCACGATCCCCTGAACGGCTATGTCCCCAACCGGATGGGCTACGAGGAGGCCCTGCGCCTCCGCCGGGACGAGCCCACCCGCTACATGGCGGAGGCGCGCCGGAGCATGGCCGAGCACGTGCGGGCCATGCTGGACCTGAAGCGGCAGGGGGCGGTGGTCTTCGACTACGGCAACAACATTCGGGCGGAGGCCAAGAAAGCGGGGGTCGCGGAGGCTTTCGACTTCCCGGGCTTCGTGCCTGCCTACATCCGGCCCCTCTTCTGCGAGGGTAAGGGGCCGTTCCGTTGGGTCGTGCTCTCCGGAGATCCCGCCGACCTCGCCGCCACCGATGAAGCAGTCCTGCGCACCTTCCCCCAGGACCAGGCCCTCCACCGCTGGATTACCCTCGCTCGCGAGCGGGTCAAGTTCCAGGGCTTGCCCGCCCGCATCTGCTGGCTCGGCTACGGTGAGCGGGCCCGGATGGGGAAGGTCTTCAACGACCTGGTGCGCTCGGGCGCGGTGACGGCCCCCATCGTGATCGGTCGCGACCACCTGGACGCGGGCTCCGTGGCCTCGCCCAACCGGGAAACGGAGGGCATGAAGGACGGCTCCGACGCGGTGGCCGACTGGCCCATCCTCAACGCGCTCTTGAACGCGGTCGCGGGCGCCACCTGGGTCTCCGTCCACCACGGGGGCGGCGTGGGCATGGGCTACTCCATCCACGCGGGGATGGTGGTGGTGGCGGACGGTACCCCCGAAGCCGCGGTCCGGCTGCAGAGGGTGCTCACCACCGACCCCGGCACGGGCGTGATGCGCCACGTGGATGCCGGCTACGAGCGCGCGGCCGCGGTCGCTCGCGAGCGCGGGCTCCGCATTCCGTTCCTCGATCAGGCCCGTTGACGATGGCCCGCTTCGAGGTCCCCCGGCCGGGCCTCGTGGAGAGCTTGCGGGCGCGGGCGATCGATCGGGGCCCCCTCCTCCTCACTGGCCCCCCCGGCGCGGGGAAGACCACCCTCCTCCAAGAACTGGCCGGGGTCCTGGCCCGGGACGGTTGGCGGCCGGTTTACCTGGACCTCATGGCCGCGGCTTCCTCCCCCGACCGCTTCGTCGCCGCCGCCCTCGACGTCCTTCCCGCCGACCAGTTCCGCGATCGCCTGGCCCAGGCCACGGAGATCCGGCGCCTCGCCGCCGCGGGGCGGCAGCGGAGCGCGGACGCGGTGCAGGCGCTCTTCGCCCTCTGGTCCTCTCTCGATCAAGCGGCGGGGCGGCCGGTGGCGCTCCTTCTTGACGAAGCCACCGAGATCCGCTCCCTGGCCTACTTCCCCGGCCTCCGACAGGCGCACAAGACCCTCGGCGCCGCTCTGGGGGCGCGGCGACGCGGGACCGTGCTCGCCACCTCCTTCCACACCCTGGCCCGGGAGCTCTGGCCGGGTCTGGACGCCCTCGCCGTCCCTCCCCTGTCCGCGGCAGACCTCGCGCCCGTGCTGCGCGCGGCGGGCATCGCGGCCGCGGCGGAGGCCCTCGCCCTCGCCTCTTTCGGCTGGCCGCGGCATGTTCACGTCCTGGTGGCACGCCTGGCCGAGGGGGCCGACCTTGTCGCGGCCTGGGCGGAAGAGATGGCCGGGGGGGGCCGGCTGGAGCTGGCCTGCCGACACACGTACGAGTCGCTCCTCCTGCGCAGCCGCGGCTACGGGATCTGCAAGGCGGTACTGGCCGCGGTCGCCCGTGAGGAGGGTCTGAACCTCACCGCCCTCGTCGCACGCCTCGGCCGCACCCCCGGCGCCACCCGCGACTATCTGCAGTGGCTGGTGGGAGTCGACGCTCTAAGGGTGGTGAAGAAGCGCTACTACTACGTGGACGGGCTCGTCCGCCAATGGGTCCGGCTGCACGGGCGCGGCGCACCCCCCACCGCGGCCGAGCTACTGGCCGCCGCCCGGGAACTAATCCGGCCCGACGGCCGCGCCCCGCAGGCCCCCGACACCCCGCCCCCGGCAGCGCCCGCCCTCCCCCGCCGCGACACCCTCATGGAGATCGACTAGCCGAGGTGCGGCTCTAGGAGCTTGACGAGGGCCTCCTTGGACATCTTGCCCACGCGCTGCTCCAGCACCTGGCCCCCCTTGAGCACGATCAGGGTGGGCATGGCCGTGATGTTGTACTTGAAGGGAACGTCGTTGTTCTCCTCGACGTTGAGCTTGCCCACCCTCAGCCGACCCTTGTAGAGCTGGGCTACCGCCTCGATGTCAGGCACCATGGCCAAGCATGGCTTGCACCATTCCGCCCAGAAATCCACAAGGACAGGCTGGACCGAGGCCAGAACCTCACCCCAGTTCTGGTCCGTGAAGGTTTCGATCTGCTCGGACATCCGCCCGACCTCCCGTGTTGACGACCCCGAAGCGTTCGGAGTCAGTGTCCCGACGTGCCGTTCCGTCTTCCCCGCGGCGGACCGCGGCAACCCGGTGGGGCCGCCGTGCTCTGACGTCCGGGCCCTCCCGGACCCCGCCGGCTGAGCGGGCCCGTCAACAACCCATGGTATTACGAACGGACGCCGAGCTGGGTCCACGACCCCTTGGGGCGACCTCGGCACGGCCGCCGCCCGCGCTCAAGGGTCACGCTGTCCAGGGCAAGACGTCCGGAACTCAGGCCTTGGCCCGCGCTCGCCCGTAAAGCTCCACGTAGGCTCGCGCCGACCGCTCCCATGAGAAGTCGCGGGACATGCCATTGCGCATGAGCTTCTGCCAGGCCTTCTCGTCCCGGTGGGCGGCCAGGGCTCGATCGAGGGCCCAGATCAAGCCCGTCCCATCGGCCTGGTCGAAGCGGAAGCCGGTGCCCTGGCCGGTGGCGTCATCGTAGGGCTCCACCGTGTCCACCAGGCCCCCCGTGGAGCGCACCACCGGCACGGTGCCGTACCGCAGGCTGTACATTTGCGTGAGGCCGCAGGGCTCGAAGCGGGACGGCATCAGAAAGATGTCGGCCCCGGCCTCGATCTTGTGGGCCAAGGCTTCGTCGTAGGAGAGGCGCACCGCAAAGCGGGCGGGGTCGCGACGCTCGAGGGCTTTCAGGCCATCCTGGATGGCGGGCTCCCCCGTGCCCAGGACCACCATCCGCAAGGGTCGGTTCAGCAGGTCGTACCAGGCGTCGGCCACGATGTCGAGGCCCTTCTGCCAGACCAGGCGCGAGATGATGCCGATCACGGGAAGGTCCGGAAACTCGGGGAGGCCGAGGGTGCGCAAGAGGTCGGCCTTGCACGCGGTCTTGCCGGAAAGATCGGCCGGGGCGTAGCGCTTGGCGATCAGCGGGTCGATCGCGGGGTCCCACTCTTCGTAGTCCACTCCGTTCAGGATCCCCGCCAAGTCCCCGGCTCGCGAGCGCAGGATGCCGTCGAAGCCGTGGCCATATTCGGGGGTCTGGATCTCCCGTGCGTGTTGGGGGGAGACCGTGTTGACGACCTCCGAGAAAACGATGCCCCCCTTCAGGTAGCTCACGGTGCCGTGGAACTCTAGGGCCTCGCTACTGCCCAGGTTCCAGGGCAGGCCGAGCAAGCCCACGGTGTCGGTGCCGAATCGCCCCTGGTAGGCGACGTTGTGCACGGTGAGGACGCTGGGGGACCGGTAGAGGGTCGGGTCGTCCCAGTAGAAGGCCTTCAGGTAGACGGGGACGAGCCCGGCCTGCCAGTCGTGGGCGTGGAAGACGTCGGGCCGCTCGCCGCGGCTCCGGAAGTACTCGAGGGCCGCGCGGGAGAGGAAGGCGAAGCGGAGCCGGTTGTCGTCGTAGTCACCGTAGGTCTCGGGCCGGTCGTAGAAGGGCGGGTGTTCCACGAAGACGACATCCACGCCGGGCCCGACCGAGGCTCGGTAGAACCCCGCGCTGCGGCTGGTGCTGTCCACGGGCACATGCACCGATCCCGCGAACTCTCCAGGCGGGAACTTTATCGCCGCATAGCGGGGCATCACCACGGTCACGCGGTGCCCCAGGCGGGCCAGGGCCTTGGGCAGGGCGGCGGAGATGTCGCCGAGGCCCCCCGTCTTCACATAGGGGACCATCTCGGAGGTGACGAACGCGATGTGGAGCTTCTCCGCCATGTCTTCCGGGACGAAGGAGACAGGCTAGCAGAGGGCATTCAACACGGTCAAACACCAGCGCCCACTCACACTCCGGTCTGGCCAAAATTCCACAATCTTGGAATGGCTGATCCAAGCCCATGAAGACACGCTCTTACCGGCGGCTCGGGGCGTGCCGCCATCTCGCTGATTGACAACCCATTCCGCCGGAATCCCCCGGCGGCGCGCGCATGGCATGCCGCTTGCGGTGTCCACTGTGTTGTTTCCCTGGAAAGACAGACGCTTATAAAGCGCGGAAAGAGAAGGAGGCACATGCGGATGAAGATTGCGCTCCTGGCTGGGGCCCTGGCCCTGTTGGCCCTACCAGCTCTCCCCCAGACGAACCCCACGGGGACGATCTCCGGAAAGGTGGCCGATCAGCAGGGACTGGCGCTTCCGGGCGTAGCAGTCACGGCTAATTCGCCGAACCTGCAGGGATCCCGCTCCGTCACGACCTCGACCAACGGCGACTACATCATTCCGTTCCTGCCCACCGGTGACTATACAGTCACCTTCGAGTTGGCCGGCTTCAGCACGGTCAAGCAGAGCGTGCGGGTCGCGCTGGGGGCCGCCGTCCCCCTGAATGCGGCCTTGACCGTCACCGTCGCGAGCGAGACGGTGAACGTGATTGGTCAGGCCCAGGGGGACTTCGGGCAAAACGCGGCCCTGGCCACCAGCTTTAAGGCCGCCCTCGTGGAGAAACTGCCCCTCCAGCGGACCTTCGTCTCCGCCGCCCTCCTCACGCCGGGCGTGGAAAACACGGGACCTAACGGCGGCCTCACGATCAACGGTGCCATGTCGTTCGAGAGCCTCTACGTGGTCAACGGCGTCGTGGTGAACGAGAACATCCGGGGACAGGCTCTCAACCTCTTCATCGAGGACGCGCTGCAGGAGACGACGACCACCACCGCCGCCATCTCCGCCGAATACGGCCGCTTCCAGGGCGGCGTAGTGCAGGCGATCACGAAGTCGGGTGGCAACGAGTTCTCGGGCTCCTATCGCATGACCTTCGATAACGACAGTTGGAGGTCGATCACCCCCTACCCCAACGACAAACGGTCGGACACCCTGGTCAAGATCCAGGAGGTAACGCTGGGCGGCCCGATCTTGAAGGATCGGCTCTGGTTCTTCGGGGCGGGTCGTTTCACCGGCGACTCGACCACCACGGGCACCACGAGCTTCACCAACATCAACTTCCCGGACGTCCTTAACCAGAAGCGCTACGAAGGCAAGCTCACCTGGGCCCTGAATGCCAACCACAACTTCCGGGGCGCCTTCACCAAGATCCAGGACAAGGAAAACGGGAACTCCTTCGGCACGATCATGGATCTGGCGAGCCTGGTCAACCGCGAGACGCCGCAGGACCTGCTCTCGGCGAACTACACCGGGATCCTCAGCCCCAAGTTCTTCGTGGAAGGCCAATACTCACGGCGGCGCTTCACCTTCGTCGGCTCCGGGTCGCTGTTCACCGACCTGGTCCAGGGCACGCTTCTTCGGGATCAGTCACGGGGCAGTGCGCGCTACAACTCGCCTACCTTTTGCGGCATATGCGACCCTGAGACGCGCGACAACCAGAACGTCACCGCCAAGGCTACCTACTTCGCCTCCACGGGCAGCCTGGGCTCCCACAGCGTGGTCTTCGGCTTCGACATGTTCGACGACAAGCGCCTCTCGAACAACCACCAGTCGGGAAGCGACTTCCGCGTCTTCACCACGTCGGCGATCATCCAGGGTACCGGCGCCAGCAGCCAGATCTTCCCGGTGCTGGACAGCCGGACGTTCATCCGCTGGACGCCCATCTTTGTGAACTCGGTGGGCAACCGCTTCCGCACCGTGTCCGGCTTCGTAAACGACGCCTGGACGTTCGACCGGCACTTGAGCTTCAACGTCGGTGCGCGCTTTGACAAGAACGATGGCCAGGACAGCCAGGGTAATACGGTCGTGAAGGACACCGCCATCAGCCCGCGCGTGTCGGCCACCTTCGATCCGAAGGGAGACGGCACCTGGACCATAAACGCCGCCTACGGACAATACGTGGCGGCCATCGCGAACAGTGTCGGCGATGCCGGGTCCGCGGGCGGCCAGCCGGCCACCATCGACTTCGCCTACGGCGGGCCGGCGGTCAATGTCGGCAACCCGGCGAACCCGACCTCCACCAAGGACGCCCTCACCACACTCTTCGACTGGTTCAACGCCAACGGGGGCACCAACCGCCCCATCCTCGGCTCCCCCAGCATCCCCGGGTTGAACACGCACATCAACAGCACCCTAAAGTCGCCAAACTCGCGGGACATTACCCTGGGCCTGACCCGACGCCTCGGCACCCGTGGCTCCGTGCGCGTGGACGGCGTCTACCGTAAGTTCCACGACTTCTACGTCACCCAGATCGACCAAACCACGGGCCGCGTCAGCGACCAGTTCGGCAAGCAGTTCGACCTCGGCATCGTGGGCAACACCGACGCCCTCGAGCGAACGTACAAGGGCCTGAACTTTCAGGTTAGCTACCGGGCGACCAGTCGATTGGGCTTGGGCGGCAACTACACCCTTTCCCACCTGACGGGGAATTACGAGGGCGAGAACGGCCCTAGCGGGCCGGTCACGAGCACCCTCCTCTCCTACCCGCAGTATTTTGATCCAACCTGGAACTCACCGGTGGGCGACCTCAACGGCGACGTCCGCCACCGGGCCCGGGCCTGGGCCACGTGGGACGTGCCGCTTCCGGCGGCCGTGGGCTCGCTCAGCCTGGGTCTCCTGCAGTTCTACAGCAGCGGGACGCCGTACGGGGCCGTCGCCACCATCGACACCCGGCGCTATGTGCAGAACCCCGGCTACCTGACCCCGCCTTCCCAGGAAAACTACTACTTCACGGCCCGGGATGCCTTCCACATGGATGACCTCTGGCGCACCGACCTCGCCATGAACTACGCTCACAAACTCGGATACAAGAAAGCCGAGCTCTTCTTCCGCGGGACGGTGGTCAACATCGTCAACCGGCAGGCCCTGACCAATTTCTACGGGGGCGTCAACGGCCTCTTGGACGTTGGTTGCGGTACCGGCGGCTGCATCGACACGACCGTTCTGGTGAACCGCACCAGCGCCAGCCTCGCCCCCTTCAACCCGTTCACGGACACGCCGGTGGAGGGTGTCAACTGGCGCAAGGCCGCCTCGTTCGGAAAGCCGACGAGCCGCTACGCCTACCAGACGCCGCGGACCTACGAGTTCTCGGTCGGCTTAAGGTTCTAAGTTCGCAGCTCGTTTCCCTTGGCCCCGGGGCAACCCCGGGGCCTTTTTTTTTAGGGGCTTGCGGGCGGCCACGGTCCGCCACACGTGGGTGGGCCGGTCATCGGGCACGGGCGGAGGGCCTCTTTCAAATAAGGATGGCGTCGCGGCGGGACGGTCCAGAGGGGGCGTCTCCAGGCCGCGATAGCCATAGGCGGGGAGATGGTCGGCACCCTGGTGTCGATGGAGACGAGCACGACCGGCGCACCCGTGAAAAGGGGGATTTGTTTCCGGGACCGCGGCAGGCCCCGAGAGCCCCGGCGGCCGAACACGAGCGCGCCGCCCCACCCAGGCTTCGCATCCCCGCGCAGAGTGCCCTCCGCCCGGCGTCCCGCCGTTCCGGGCCTCGGTCGGGGCGCTCAAGTGCTACCCTGCCCGCGTGCCCCGCCTCGGCCAGCACTTCTTACGTTCGGCTTCGGTTCAGCGCCTGCTACGGGCCATCGAGCCCCGTTCCAACGAGACCTTCTTAGAGATTGGCCCCGGCACGGGCGCCCTCACCCTGCCCCTGGCCGGACTCGCCGCCCGCGTGGTCGCGGTGGAGGTGGACACGGCGCTCGCCCGCCGCCTGCGCGCGCGGGCTCCGGCCAACGTTGAGATCGTGGAGGCCGATGCCCTGCACGCAGACCTCGGGGCCCTCGTGCCCGCGGGCAGCCGGCTGGCCGGGAATCTGCCGTATTACATCTCGAGTCCCCTGCTGCGCCGCTTCCTTGACCTGCGCGGCCACTTCCGCGACCTGCACGTCATGCTCCAGGAAGAGGTCGCGCGGCGCGTGGCCGCGGGACCCGGCTCACGCGAGTACGGAATCCTTTCCGTTCTCTACGGCCTTTGGGCCGACGTCGAGATCGCTCTCCGCTTCGCGCCCGGGGCCTTTGAGCCCCCTCCCCGAGTAGGCTCGGCGCTCCTGCGTGTCCGCTTTCGAGGCCGGCCGCTAGCCGAGGTGCCCGACCAGGCGGCCTTCGAACGGCTGGTGCAGAAGGCCTTTTCCCGCCGCCGCCGGACACTTGAAAACAACCTTCGAGATAGCTATCCTAACCTCAAGCATCACTTGAGGTTGCTCAACCTGGCGGGGTCACGGCGTGCGGAAACCCTATCTGTTGTGGAGTTTGCGAAACTGGCAACGGCCCTCGTGCTAGACTAGCGTCTCCAGAAGGCACTGATGAACGCGCCCACAGACGAGCGCCCACTGCGCCTCATACCGCTCGGTGGTCTCGGCGAGTTCGGGCTGAATGCCCTGGTCGTAGAGTGGCAGGGTCACCTGTTGCTCGTCGACGCGGGCGTCCTCTTCCCGAGCGCCGACATGCCGGGAGTCGACTCGATCGTGCCCGACTTCCAGTACCTGGCCGAGCGCCGCGAGCAGATGCACGGGATCGTCCTCACCCATGGCCATGAGGACCACATCGGAGCCCTGAGCTTCGCCCTGCAGGCCGCGCCCGCACCTGTTTACGGCAGCGCCCTCACCCTGGGCTTCGCGGCCAGGCGGTTGCGCGAACGCGGGGTGAGCGCGGATCTGCGCACGCTCATCCCCGGCTCCCCGGTCGAGATCGGGCCCTTCCGCCTGCATCCGATCCGCGTGGCTCACAGCGTGCTCGATAGCCTGGCCTTCGCCATCGAGACCCCGGCCGGGGTCGTCCTCGCCAGCGGGGATTTCAAGATCGACCCCACCGCTCCCCCTGAGGAGAGCACCGACCTTGCCGCGCTCTCCGCTTGGGGTGACCACGGCGTCCTGGTCCTGCTCTCCGACAGCACCAACGTCGAGCAGACGGGACCGACGGGAGGCGAGGACGACGTGCTCCCCGCGTTTCGCGAGGTGCTGGACCGCACGCCGGGGCGGGTGCTGGTCTCTTGCTTCGCCACCTCCATTCCCCGCATCCAGCGCGTGGCGGACCTAGCCCGAGCCCGCGACCGGTCCATCGCCTTCCTCGGGCGGCGCATGATCGACAACACGGAGGTGGCCCGCGAGCTGGGCCAGCTGCGGATTCCGGAATCGTCGCTCCTCTCCCCGGAGTCTCTCCGTGAGAGCCAGGCCGGGGAGCGGCCGCTGGTCTTCGTCTCCGGCAGCCAAGGGGAGCCGCTCTCCGCTCTCTCCATGATCAGCGTGGGCGAGAACCGGGACCTGGGGGTGGGCCCCGGCGACACCGTCGTTTTCTCGGCCCGCGCCATCCCCGGCAATGAGCGCGCGGTCTCCCGCGTCATCAGCAACCTCTTTCGTCTGGGCTGCGACGTGGTGCACCCCGGCACGGCCCGGGTGCACGTCTCCGGCCACGGGAACCAAGGCGACCTCGTGGAGCTCCTGACCCACGTGCGCCCGCGCTACCTGGTGCCCGTGCACGGCGAGTACCGGATGCTGGCCCAGCACGCCCGCCTCGCGGCGGCGGCGGGCATGCCTGCCGATCGGGTGCTCGTGGCCGAGGACGGCGAGGTCTTGGCCCTCGGTCCCGGGGGCGCGCGCAAGGAAGCGCGGGTGGCGGCGGGCCGCATCCTCCTCGACCGGGGAGGGGCGGGCGAGGTGGAGGACGTGGTGGTCCGGGACCGCCGCCAGCTCTCCTCGGACGGGATCGTGGTCGCGATCGTGGTCCGGGACCGACAGACCGGCGAGCTGGAATCGCCTCCCGAGATCGTCACCCGCGGCTTCGTGGACGCGGGCGAAGAGGCGGAACTGAGGGCGGAGACGGGCCGGCTGGTGGAAGAGGCGGTAAAGGCCCGGCCCCGGGAAGAGCGGCTGGACAGCGAGCTGACCAAGGAACGGGTGCGGCGGGAGCTGCGTCGCTTCTTCCGCCGCCGGACGCAGCGGCGGCCGATGGTGATCCCCGTAGTGATGGAGGTCTGAGAGGACGATGGGCACGGAATCGAGGAGATCGACACGGGGCGCGGAGCTTCTGGGCTTCTTGTCCTTCGGCCTAGCGCTGATGTTGCTCATCAGCCTGGCTACCTTCAACCCCCACGACCCCGCTCCCTTCTTCCGGGCCGGGGCCACGGGACCCGCCCGCAATTTCATCGGCCCCGCGGGGGCCTTCCTGGCCGAACTCCTGGTCCCGCAGCTCTTCGGGGTGACCGCCCTGCTCCTGCCCCTCGTGCTGGGCCTGGCGGGCTGGAAGCTCTTCTGGTGCAAGCCCATCGAGGCCCCCTACACCAAGGGGGCCGGACTTCTGCTCATGCTTCTCTCCCTGACCGCCTTCGCCACCCTGACCTTCGGCACCGTGACCTTCGAGGCCGAGCCCGTGCGGGCGGGAGGTGCGGTAGGTGAGCTGCTGGCCGCGCTGCTCACCAAGGACTTCAACCGCACGGGGGCCTACATCGTAGTGGCCACCACCCTATTCGTGAGCCTCATCCTCTCCACCCAGTTCTCCTTCGCCATCCTTCTGAATGAGGTGGGGGCGCGGACGGGTGGCCGCTTCCAGTCCCTGCGCACGGCCTGGGCCCACTACCTGGAGACCCGACGCAAGGAGAAGATGCGCCGGGAGGTGATCCGCAAGCACACCCAGAAGGAGGCCCCGGAGGGAAGCGAGAGTCTGCCCCGCGTCCGCAAGGCCAAGGCTTCCCAGGGGGAAGCGGAGGAGGGGGGCGACCCCCGCCCCCTGCCCACGCAGAGGGCACTGCCCTTCGTCGCGGAGCCGGCGGGAGATGTCGAGCTGGACGCCCGCCCCGAGGAGGCTCCCCCGCCCAAGCGGCGCCGGGCGCCCGCCCCCGAGGTCAAGGGCGACTCCTCTCTCCCTCCCCTCGCCATCCTCGACGAGATCCAGTCGGGGTCGAGCGTGGACCACGAGCGCCTCTATGAACGGGGCCGCATCCTCCAGGCCAAGTGCGGGGAGTTCGGCGTGCTCGGTTCGGTGAAGGAGATCCACCCCGGCCCCGTGGTCACGACCTACGAGTTCAAGCCGGACGCGGGGGTGAAGTACTCGAAGATCGTGACCCTGGCCGACGACCTCGCCCTCGCCCTAGAAGCGGAGTCCATCCGCATCGACCGCGTCAGCGGCAAGGGCAACGTGGGGATCGAGCTGCCCAATGACGTCCGGGAGACCATCTACCTGCGCGAGATCCTGGAGTCGGACAGCTTCCGCAAGGCCCCCGGCCGAGTCACCCTCGCCCTGGGCAAGACGGTGGGGGGCGACCCCTACGTCACCGACTTGGCGAGCATGCCTCATCTCCTCATCGCCGGTTCCACGGGGACGGGGAAGAGCGTTGGCCTCAACTGCATGATCTCCAGCATCCTCTACAAGTCCACCCCGGACGAGGTGCGCCTCATCCTGATCGATCCCAAGCGGCTCGAGCTCGGGGTCTACGAGGACATTCCGCATCTGCTCACCCCCGTGGTCACCGACGCCAAGGTGGCTTCTAACGTCCTCAAGTGGGCGGTGGCGGAGATGGAGAAACGGATCCGCAAGCTGGCCTCGGAGGGCGTGCGCAACATCGAGCAATTCAACAACATCATCCGGGCCGAGCGGGCCACCGCGGAGGGCGAAGAGGAGTTGCGCCCCCTGCACTACATCGTGATCATCATCGACGAGCTGGCCGATCTCATGATGGTGTCCTCCCACGAGGTGGAGGAATCCATCACCCGCCTGGCCCAGATGGCGCGGGCGGTGGGAATCCACTTGATCCTGGCCACCCAGCGGCCGTCCGTCGACGTGCTCACCGGCCTCATCAAGGCCAACTTCCCTTCCCGCATCTCCTACCGGGTGGCGGCCCGGGTGGACAGCCGGACCATCCTGGACTCCATCGGGGCCGAGCACCTTCTGGGGCGAGGGGACATGCTCTTCCTCCCCCCCGGGAGCGCCCGCCTCACCCGCATCCACGGAGCCTTCGTGACCGAGCAGGAGGTCGCGCGCCTCACCGCCTACCTCCGCAAGGCGGGCCGGCCCCAGTACGACGAGAGCGTGGGCAAGGCCGAGCGGGCGGCGGAGACGGCCGCGGTACTGGACCGCGACGATCTCTTCGACGAAGCGGTGCGCTTCGTGGTTCAGAGCGGGCAAGCTTCGACCAGCATGCTGCAGCGCCGGTTCCGCATCGGGTTCTCGCGCGCGGGCCGCCTCGTCGACCTCATGGAGCGCGACGGCATCGTGGGGCCGGCGGATGGGTCCAAGCCCCGCGAGATCCTGGTTGCTCCCGACTACTACGAGACCGTGGATAGCTGGCCGAAGTGAAAGTCGCGTGCGGCACCGTCGGCGGGCTGGTCCTGATCGCGGCCCTTCTTGCCCCTGCCCCGGCCGATGCCGCCCGCCCCGACGGAGCGCTCTTCCAGGAGGCCCGGCACGCGGAGGCGACCCTCCACGCCTCCCCAAAGCTCCAGGCCGACCCGACCGTGTGGGAGCACGTGATCATGCGCTACCGCAAGGTGGTGGCGCGCTACCCCAAGAGCGGATACTGCGACGACTCCCTCCTGGCCATCGGCAACCTCTATCGCCAGATGGCGGGCCAGTTCAAGATTCCCAAATACAACGACGACGCCGTGCAGGCCTACAGGGCCCTGGTGGCGGAATACCCGAGCAGCCGGCTGGGCGAGAAGGCCCTCTTCGCCGTGGTCGAGGTGGCCCAGGAGTCGGGAGACCGCAAGCGCCTAGCGGAGGCCGGCCGCGCCTACCTGGCCGCCTGTCCGGACGCGGAGCGGGCGGCGCAAATCAAAGCCTTGCTCCGCAAGAAGGCGCCCGTCCAGGCGGCTGCCCTCCCTAGCCCGCCCCCGCCCGGCCTCGCCCAGGTCTACGACCTTCGCTTCTGGAGCGGCGAGTCCTCAACCCGCGTGGTCATCGATCTGGAGAGGAAGATCCCCCTCCGTTACGACCGCATCGCCGATCCGGACCGGCTCTGGGTGGACCTCGTGGGCACGCGGCTCCACCCGAACCTCACCTCCCGCAGTTTCCCGGTGGGCGATGGGCTCCTGGAGAAGGTCCGCATCGGCCAGAACAAGGACGACGTGGTGCGGGTGGTCCTGGACTTCAAGGACGTGAAGGAGCACTCCGTCTTCTATCTCGAGGACCCCACCCGAACGCGGCTCGTGGTCGATGTGCGGGGGACCCCCCGGCCCGGGGAGGCCCCGCGCTCATCCGCCGCCCCCGGGCCGACCGCCCTCGCTTCACCGGAAACCATCGACCGGCTGCCCTCCCGGCGCATCACGGCCATGTTGGAGCCGCTGCCGGGCGCCTCCCGCGCCAGGCCCAACCCAAGGCTCGCCATCGACGGCGGAGAGCCGGTCCGCCGCGCCGCCGGCCCCGTCCCCCCCGCGCCCCCCGAGGTCAACCGGGCGGGCTCCTACAGCCTGGCCCGCCAGCTCGGGCTGGGGGCACGGCGGATCGTCATCGACCCGGGCCACGGCGGCCACGACCCCGGCACCATCGGGCGGGGCGGCCTCCAGGAAAAGGACCTCGTCCTCGACGTCTGCCTGCGCCTGGAGAAGCTCGTCCGGACCGAACTGGGAGCGGAGGTCATCATGACCCGCGCCAGCGACTCCTATGTCGCCCTGGAGGAGCGCACCGCCATCGCCAACTCCAAGGCCGCCGACCTCTTCCTTTCCGTCCATGCCAACAGCAGCCGCAACCCCACCGCCCGCGGGATCGAGACCTACTTCCTCAACTTCGCAGGGACCCCCCACGCGGAGGCGGTGGCCGCCCGCGAGAACGCGATCTCTGCCGCCACCCTGAAGGACCTGCAGGGCTTGGTCAAGGCCATCACCCTCAACAGCAAGATCGACGAGAGCCGGGACTTCGCGGCCTCCATCCAGGAGGCCATGGTCGAGCACCTGCGGACGCGCCACCCCGTCGAGGATCGCGGCGTCCACACCGCCCCCTTTTACGTGCTCATCGGCGCCAACATGCCGAGCATCCTGGCCGAGATCGCCTTCGTCAGCAATCCGGATGACGAGAAGCAGCTCAAGACCAACGAATACCGCGAGCTCATCGCGCAGAGCCTGCTCAAAGGCGTGCGCAGCTACCTCGAGGCCTTGAGCCGTACCCAGACCCGCCAATTGACGGGCTCGGGCCGGCGATCTACAGTGGCGGAGAGGGAGGCAAGCCGCTAACCGCCCGTGGGAGCCGTGACCTGGATCCGCGTGGAGAAGCCCACCTTTGACCTGGTGGGGGTCCTTCTCTCCTCCCTGGAGCTGACGGGGTTCATCCTCGCCCTGGCCGTGGTTCTGGGTATCCTGCTCGGGGTCAGTCTCATCCGGAGGCGCCGGGCGGGGTTGGCGGAAAATCAGCCCCTCTCTCTCTACAGCGACCCTCGCCGCCCCTGAGCCTTTCCCGTCCCCTACCCCCCTAACGCCCCGCGTCATTCTACTTGACCCAAATGACGCGTTGCGTTATATTGCCCGCATGGAGGGGACGGGGGCAGCCCGCATCATCAAGCGCTACCAGAACCGCAAGCTCTACGATCCGGCCACCCGGCGCTACGTGACCCTGGAAGAGCTGGGGGCGTGGGTGGCGGGGGGGCAGGAGGTCCAGGTCCAGGACCAGAAGTCGGGCCAGGACACGACGGCCCTCACCCTCGCCCAGGTCATGCTGGAGGGCATCAAACAAAGCACGGCCCGCATCCCCCGCCAGGTCCTGGCCCGCGTGATTCGTCTCGGCTCGAGCGTGGGGGCAGGGCTGGAGTGGGCGCCTGAGGAAGCGACCACCCGGGCTCGGGAGGAGGCGGAAAAGATCGTGGGTGGCCTTCTCACCCGGGGCCGCCTCACCCTGGAAGAGGCCCTCACCCTGCGCCAGGAAATCGCCCAAGCCGTCCAGCGCATCGTGGCCGAGGCCCAAGCGGGGATCGAGAGCCGCATCCGCAGCCTCCTGGAGCGGGCGGCCCCGGGGAAGGCCAACCCATCCCTGCTCGCCCTCAAGGGTCGCCTCGAGGCCTTCGAAACCACCCTGGGGAAACCGCGGGCTCGCAAGCGCGGCCCCCGTGAGAAGAAACAACGGACCGCTTGAACGGGGCGGGCCGCGCAACGATCTATTGAAGGGAGTTCGTCATGGCAAAGAGAACGAAGTCGGCCGGCCGCAAGGCACCGCAGCCCGCGCGGGTGGCGCGCACGGCCCCCCACGCGAAGACCGCAGGCGCGCGGCTAAAGGATACCTGGTACGCGACCCTGGGGGCCTTGACCTCCGCGGAGGAGAACTTGGAGAAGCAGGTCCGGCGTCTGCTCAAAAGGAACAAGGTCACGACGAGGGACGCGTCCGCCATGCTGAAGGACATCGGCGCCCTCATCGGCCGCGAGCGCAGAAGGGCGCTGAAGGACCTCGACGGGCGTATGAAGGCCCTCCAGGCCCGCGTGCGCAAAGAGCGCAAGGCAGTGAGCCGCACCGTGAATGACGCCGTGCACGCGGCCTTGGCCGCGGTCAACATCCCAAGCCGGCACGAGGTACACGAGCTGACGCGCAAAGTGGACGAGCTGTCCCGGAAGATCGATCGCTTCAAGCGCTGAACGCTCCCGCCAGCCGGGGAGGGATGTCTTAGACTCTGGCGGGGGTTTGAGTGAGCAGGCTCAACGGGGCGGGGCGGCGGCGTGAGCGGCGATCGAGAGTGGCCCTGGTGTGCGCGGGGGGCGGGGTAACGGGGGCCCTCTACGAGATCGGGTGCCTACGGGCTTTGGACGAGCTCCTCGACCGGAGCGTGATGGACCTCGATCTCTACGTGGGCATCAGCGGGGGGGCTTTCGTGGCCTCCCTGCTGGCCAGCGGCGTATCGCCCGCCGAGATGTACGAGCAGGTCACTTCCCGAACCCGGAACCCCTTCGGGGCCACCTCCGCCCCCCTCTACCGCCTGGGGATCATGGAGTTCCTGAGGCGGTCGGCGCGGGCCCCGCGCGTTCTCAAGGAGGCGCTCGCGACCGCCCTCACCGGTGAGGGGGGGAGCATCTCCGATCTGGCGCTCTCCCTTTTCGAGCTCCTCCCCCCTGGTCTCTTGGAGACCTCCGGGCTCCAGGAGTACCTGAGTCGGCTCTTCAAGAGCCGCGGTCAGGCGGACACCTTCTCGGGCCTGGCCCGGGAGCTCTACGTGGTGGCGGTCGACCTGGACCGTGGAGAGTCGGTGGCCTTCGGGGAGGAGGGGCATCGCAACGTCCCCGTTTCCCGCGCCGTCCAGGCGTCCGCCGCCCTCCCCGGCCTTTACCGCCCGGTGCGCATCGGAAAGCGCGACTACGTGGACGGAGGGGTCAAGAAGACGGCCCACATCAACCTTGCCATTCGGCACGGGGCGGACTTGGTCATCTGTATCAACCCGATTGTTCCGATCTTGAACCGGGCAGCGGGTGGGCGCTTCAAGGGTCACCTCAGCAGCCACGGCGTCACCTACGTCCTCGACCAGGCCCTGCGCATCATGCTGCACGGCCGCATGGAGTACGGGCTGGAGCGCTATCGGGCCGAGCACCCGGAGGTCGACATCCTGCTCATCGAGCCCGGCCGCGACGACATCCAGATGTTCGCCTACAACATCATGCGCTACAGCGCGCGGCGGGTCGTGGCCGAGCACGGGTACCGCTCCGTGCGCGCTTTTTTCCGCGATCACCACCGCCGCTACGGGCGCCTCCTGGGGCGGCACCAGCTCCACCTCAAGCATCCCGATCGAGTCCCAAAGGCACCGTCCGCCGATGTCTTTCGGTCGCCGCTGGGGCGCTCCCTGGCCGGATCCCTGGACGCGCTGGGCTCGCGGCTGCGGGGCCGACGCTCCCGTCCGCGGCGCCGCCCGGACTAAGCGGCTAGCCGAACCAGACCGAACGCCGACGGGCCAGGCGGCCGTCGATCATGCCCTGGATCGTCGAGCGCACCTGTTCCGAGAGACGGTTCACGAGGATGGGATCCTCGGCCGCCTCGGCGCCGTAGGTCCCGGTGGGGACGGGGTCGCCGAAGTCGATCGAC
>DATMML010000067.1 GCA_035570235.1 Vicinamibacteria bacterium
CCGCTTTCACGAAGGGCAACCTGACCTCTGGGTTGTACTCTACCGCCTGCGTGCCGAGCCACCGGACCGAGTGGCAGCAGCTCTGCGGCCGAATCGTTGGCCGCCGCCCCTGGAGCTTCACGCGCACCGTCCGTTCGACCCAGAACCCAGCTGAGGCGTCCGCCCAACGCTGGATTGAGCCGCGAAGGCCGCGGCAGTCTTGCCGGCGCGGACTTCGCCGGCTCCAATCCATTGTTATACGCCCGCTCAAGGATGGTCGGCCTTCTCGGCTGGCGCCTGCTGCTCCACTCCGCGAGCTCGGAGGAAGGTGCTGATCTGTTGCTGGACAAGATCGAGAATCGTCAACTTGGGAGTACGTGACCCGAAGTGCGACACACTGCCTTGCCTGTGCCAGGTTATAGCTGGAAAGGTCTCACCCGGTGCGCGATCGATCGATACGGGTTCGCGAAGCGCCAGGTACACTACGAACTTCTCGAAAGTGCAATGACCGTCCTCTGATCGATCCCTCTCTGCACTCACATCGACGATGAGATCAACGGGCGACGCAGCATCGATCGTGATTCCGGCGCGAGCGAATCGCCGTTCCACCGTCGTGCGGAGAACCGCTTCGTCCATAGTGTCCTCGGCAGCGGTGGCGACAATGCTGCCGACTGCAACCAAGCCTCGCAACGGCACGCTCGCCTTCTGCGGTTCGGCTCCAGCGGCCAGAGGCACCACAACTCCGACCGTGATTCCGGCGACGGCCAGCATGGCCAGAGTCTTCATCAATACCTCCACACGTCCCCGGTGCGTATAACAACGTAAATGAACTGACCGGCCTAGCACGACGCGTCGCTCGGCCTAGTAGGATCACTCCAACCACAGTTTTCAACCTGAAATGCCTTGCAAGCCGTGTCTACTTATGGCCCGCTGAAGGGGTTTCCGTTTGCCTCCGGTATTTGGTGGTGACATGCCAGATCGGAGTGCCCTCGGCCACGCCCTGCGAGACAAGCGTGAAAGACGTGGGCGAGATGTCGATGAACGAGTCTTTGAAGGCGACGCTCTTGGCCTGGAGTTCCTCTTCCCAGGTGTTGACGAAACGGTCTCCCTCCCAGACGCCGGTCCCCCGAAGCCCGCAGCCGTCGTTATTCGAGCACGTCAAGAGCCGGTAGACCTTGGAGTTCGGGTCCCACCAGAAGACGCCAAGGAAACGCAGTTCTCCAGCGGAACCGTTCGATCTGTATTCCTCCAGGAGGGAGAATCCAGGGCCTGCCTTGAGGGAGGCGACGCCTTGACGAGTGGCGCCCCGCCGAGATTGGCTGATTTCGAAGCTCTCGCTGACGCTCCAGTCGCCCGTGAACGCTTGGAGAAGTCTGGCCATCTCTGGGGAAGGCTCCAGGGGGGCGGCGGGGGGCTTTTGTGGGTTGGCGTTGCCCGCTGATCCCCCCGAGCCGCCAAGTGCGACGAGGAAGATCACTATCACCCTGAGCCCCTTCATTCCTTCCTCCCCCCCCAGGCGTCGAGAACGTCCTCCGCGATCTTCCCGATGGCCGCCTCCAGATCGAAGAAGCTGCTGCGGTTCTGGTTCGTAAAGACCGAGATCACGATTGGGCCGCGGTCGGAGTAAAGAATGCCGACGTCATTCCCGATGATGGGAGGCCAGTCTCCCGTCTTGTGGCCGATCTTCACGCGGAAGCGGATTCGCTGCGGCAGGCGGGAGAAGTAGAGCTGTTCCTGAAGAATCTCGACCATCTCCTCCGTCGACGCCTTGCTTGCCAGTTCGCCCTTCTGGAGCTGCTCCAGCAGGCGCGAGGTCTCCCGGGCGGTGGTGCGACCGAACCACTTGGAGGATTCGGCGACATAGATGAAGTACCGGGCCTGGGCTCCGGGGTCCTCCGGAAAACCGCGCGCAAAAACCTCCCGGTCGGAGAGGGATGCGTACTTGGGGTCCAGCTGCTCCCAGACGCCGCGGAAGAGCTGCCCGATCGTCATGCGCAGACGCGTCTCCTTGTACCCCAGAGACTCCAGCATTTGGTTGACGCGCTCGAGCCCCAACTTCTCAATGAGGATGTCCGTGGCCGTATTGTCGCTGGTGATGATCATCTGGGTAATGAGATCCCGGCAGGTCGGGTTGAGGCCCACGGCAAACGTCTGGAGCACGCCGGTCCCTCTACGCTGGGCCTCCGGGGTGATGAGGTAACGCTCATCGAGCTTCAGCCGCCCCGCGTCGGCATCGCGAAAGGCGAGAATCATGACGGGGATCTTGATCACGCTAACGGTGTTCACGGGCACGTCGGCCCGGACGGCAATTTCTCTACCCGTGGCCAGGTCCTTGGCGTGGGCCGTGCTCTGGGCTTTCAGGGTATCAAGGAGGTCCCGCGTCCTCCTCTCGAGGTCGGAAGCGGGAGGCGGTCCCGCCCCCGCGAGCACCAATGAGGCGCCCAGGAGGGGTATCAGCGAGCAACGGGACATGGCCCCACGAGTGTAGCCGAAGAAAAGCGGTGGGGCGGCAAAGGGGATTCGGCTATGATCCGGCCCCAGGAGAGACCTCATGCACAGTCTCCTTTTCGTGATTCTTGCCGCCGCCAGCTCCGGCCGGACGCCGGCCGGGACCCCGCATGCTATTACCATCGATGCCCTCCTCGACGTAAAGCATCCCTACCGGGCGACGTGGTCCCCGGACGGCCGCCGCATCGCCTTCGTGTGGGACCGGGCCGGGGTGCAGAACCTGTGGGTGGCCGACGTGGCCGCGGGCGGGCCAACTCCCCTGACCCGCTATGCCGACGGCCTCATCGACGGTTTCTTCTGGGGCCGGACCGGGGAGAGCTTGTACTTCGAGCGGAGCGGGGACCTGTGGCAAGTGGCGGCCTCGGGAGGAGCCGAGCCTCGAGCCGTGTGGACTACGCCCGAGGCGGAGAGCGGGGTCACGCCCTCGCCGGACGGAGGGCGGGTTGTCTTCCTGCGCAACGGAGATCTTTGGGTCCGGAGCCTGTCTGACGGGGGGGAGAGGCGGCTCACGGAAACGCCGGGGGCGGAGGGGGGAGCCGTCTGGTCCCCGGACGGCGAGAGGGTGGCGTTCACCGTCGCCTCGAGCGTCCCCCAGGAAGAGTCCCCAGAGTATGCGGGGTCGAAGATCGCCTTCCGCCGACAGGATGGATTCAACGTCCACGTCGGTGTGGTGCCGGTCTCCGGCGGTCCGCTGGTCAGCGTGGCTCGGGGCGCGGGCAGCGAGACGACCCCGCGCTGGGCGGACGCCACCCACCTGACTCTGCAGCGAGAAAGCGCGGATCTGACCGCACGGGAGGTCCTCCTCGCGGATGCGGTCACGGGCGAGGCCACCGTTCTGTATAAGGATATCGATTCGAAATGGTGGAGCCTCGACTTCCTGGGTGCCGAGCCCGTCCCCTCGCCGGACGGGCGGTGGATCGCGTTCATTAGCGACCGCGACGGCTGGGACCACCTTTACCTCGTCCCCTCCTCCGGAGGGCCGGCAGTGCAGCTGACCAAGGGCGCCTACGAGGTGAGCCGGCCCACGTGGTCGCCCGACGGCAAGCGGATCGCCTTTGACGCGAACCCGGGGGACAACCCGGGGGCCCGACAGCTGATGGTGGCCGAAGTCGGCTCCGATCCGGGCTCCGCCCGGCTCCTGACCCTGACCGGGGGCCGAGGGACCAACGTGGGGGCGAGCTGGTCGCCGAATGGAACACGGCTCCTCTATCAGCACACGGATCCCCAAAACCCCGCGGACTGGTTTGTCCTGGAAGCCCGGGCATCGGCCACGCCCCGACGCTTGACCGACTCTCTGCCCCCCAGCTTGGACCGGTCTAGTTTCGTGGAGCCCCGGTTTGTCCGCTATCCCGCTCCCGACGGACAGCAGGTGCCCGCCTATCTTTTCGTGCCTAAAGGACTCGACCGCTCCCACCGGCACCCCGCCATCATCTGGGTCCATGGTGACGGCATTACCCAGAACTTCGACGGCTGGCACGTTCGTCGCGACTACGCCGTCTACTACAGCGTCCACCAATACCTTCTCCAGCGCGGCTACGTGGTCTTAGCGGTGGACTACCGGGGCAGCATCGGCTACGGGAAGGCCTGGCGTCAGGGCCCCTACCGAGACCTCGGGGGCGGGGACTACCAGGACATCGCGGCGGGAGTGGGATACCTGAAGGGCCTCGGCTACGTGGACGAGAAGCGAGTAGGAATTTGGGGGTTGAGCTACGGCGGCTACATGGCGCTCCAAGCGCTGACCGTGACCCCGGAGCTCTTCCGCTGCGCGATCGACGTGGCGGGGGTCGAAGACTGGCGGGATTGGTTCCACGACCCGGACGGGCCCTGGATCCGCGGCCGCTTGGGCAGTCCGGAGCAGAACCCCGACCTCTACGAGCGGACCTCACCCATTCATAGGGTTGATCGCATCGTGCGGCCGCTTCTGGTCATGCATGGAACTGCCGATGTCAACGTGCCTTTTTTGGAGTCCGTGCGGCTCCTGGACGCCGGGCTCAAAGCGGGGAAGGACATCGACTTCGTGATGTACCCGGGCGAGTTCCACTATTTCCATCGGGCGCACGTTCTCCGCGACGCGTGGCAGAGGGTGGAACGCTTTTTCGACGTGCACCTGAGTGGATCCAAGAATCCGTGACCCTCGTCCCGCCCGACGATCTCAAGGCAAACCAGACCCTCACTGTGAGAGAGCCCCGAGGTAGGAGAGCACAGAGGAGGCGGAGGTGGGTACGACCGAGGTGGGCAAGCGAGCGGGCCCGGCAATCCGCTTGAGGCCATGGCCAGCATCCGTCGGGTATGGTCGGTGGTGAGCCAAGGGCGGATGTGCGGTTGTGGGCAACTCTAGCGGTTCGTTGGTTTCCGGCCATAGGAGAGACGTTGTGCTTCTCCCCCGGTGCGGTCGCCGGGGGAGGGTTCGCGGCACGTTCCGGCAAGGAGGTTTGAGCATGAGACGCACTGTCATCGCGATCGTGGCGGCCTTGGCGGTCATTGTCGGCCCCCTCGCTCGGGGGGACGAAAAGCCTGCCCCCGAGACCCCGAAGCCGGAAGCGGCCAAGAAGGGCGAGACCGCCGAAACTCCCAAGCCGGAGCAATCGGTCACCCAGCACAGCCTCGTGGTGGGAGGGACCACCATCAACTACACCGCCACCGCTGGAACTCTGATCGTTCGAAACGAGAAAGATCAGCCCTACGCAAGCGTCGGCTACGTCGCCTACATCAAGCGTGACGGGGGCGACCCCACGAAGCGACCGATCACCTTCTCTTACAATGGCGGGCCGGGCTCCTCTTCGGTCTGGCTGCACATGGGGGTGCTGGGGCCGAAGCGGATCGTCACCAGCGACGCCGCCGCTACCCCCCCGCCTCCCTACACGGTGGTGGACAACGCCTACAGCATCCTCGACAAGACGGATCTCGTGATGATCGATCCCGTGGGAACCGGCATCAGCAAGGCGGTGGGGGAGGCGAAGGACAAGGACTTCTGGGGAGCCGACCCAGACATCGAGTCGGTCTCCCGCTTCATCAAGCAGTACGTGACTGACAACGACCGCTGGAACTCCCCGAAGTTCCTGCTCGGGGAGAGCTACGGAACGACCCGCTCCGCGGGTGTTGTCGACTATCTGCAGACGAATGCCAACATGACTTTCAACGGCGTGATCCTGGTTTCGGTGGCTCTGGACTTGGAGGCAATCTTCGACCTGCCGGGCAACGAGCGGACCTTCGCCCTCTTCCTCCCTACCTACGCGGCGGTGGCCTGGTACCACAAGCTACTGCCCAACCGTCCGGAGCTCGCGCCGTTCCTCGATGAGGTCCGCAAATTCGCCCTCGGCGATTACACGACCGCGCTACTTAAAGGGGCCGACCTCGGGGGGGCGGAGCGGAGCGCTGTCGCCAAGAAGATCCACGACTACACGGGCCTGTCCGTCGAGTATCTGGAGAAAGCGGACCTCCGGGTGACAGAGCGTCAGTTCACCCAGGAGCTGCTGCGAGAACACCATGCGACGGTGGGGCGGCTTGACGCCCGCTTCACCGGGCCCACGCTCGACGTGCTGGCGAAAGAGGCCGAGTACGACCCCCAGAGCGCCGCCATCAGCGGGGCCTTCACCGCGGCCTTCCAGCACTACTACCACGACGAGCTCAAGTTCGGACGGGACAAGACCTACGTGGTGACGGCCCACCTGTTCCGCTCTTGGGACTTCAAGCACAAGCCTCCAGGAGTGCCCTTCGCCCTGCCCCTGTTGACCAACACCGGCTTGGACCTCGCCCACGCCCTCGTCTACAACCCGAACCTCCGGGTGCTCGTGCTCAACGGGTACTACGACCTGGCCACGCCCTTTCTGGCGACCGAGTATATGATGTCGCACCTTGGTTTGGAGAAGGACCTGCGGTCGCATATCGAAATGAAGTACTACGAGGCCGGCCACATGATGTACATCCACGAGCCATCGTTGAAGAAGTTCAAGTCCGATGTCGCGTCCTTCATCGACCGGACCGCACATCCCTGAGGGCAGGGCATCCAGCGCTGCCCCCCCCGATGAAGACGATGGCCGGCGGGGACGTCCCGGCCACGATTGAGGTACGGGCACCCCTCGCCAGGGCTCGTCGGCGTAGGTAATCCTTTTGCGCTATCCGTATGGTTGTCCCCTTCCCCTCTCGCAGGAGGCCCAGAATGACCCGGAACAAACGGACCGCCACCTGTCTCCGTGCCCTTGCCCTAGTGGGCGTACCACTCCTCGCCCCCCTGGCCCGCGGCGCGGAGCCCACGCCCGCGAAGGGGTCCGCGGTCGATCCCGCCCAACTCGCCGGCCTTGAATGGCGGAGCATCGGTCCTTATCGCGGCGGTCGCGTCACCGCGGTCGCGGGCGTGACGGGCCAACCCCGGGTCTTCTACTTCGGGGGGACGGGGGGCGGTGCCTGGAAGACGACCGACGGGGGCATCTCTTGGCAAGGCATCTCCGACGGCCAGCTCGGCACAGGCTCGGTGGGGGCCATCGCGGTGGCGGAGTCCGATCCGAATGTGATCTTCCTGGGGATGGGCGAGGCCTGCCTCCGTGGCAACATCTCCCACGGGGACGGCGTGTACAAGTCCACCGACGCGGGCAAGACCTGGAAGAACGTGGGACTGCGAGACACACGCCACATCGGGCGCATCCGCGTCCACCCCAGCAACCCCGACCTCGTCTACGTGGCCGCGGTGGGCCACGCCTTCGGCCCCAACCTGGAGCGAGGCGTCTTTCGCAGCAGGGACGGGGGCAAGACGTGGGAGAAGGTCTTGTTCGTCGACGAGAAGACGGGGGCGATCGACCTGGCTCTGGACCCCACGAATCCCCGGATCCTCTACGCCGCCTTCTATCAAGTGCTGCGGCTTCCCTGGGGCTTCGAGAGCGGGGGACCGGGCAGCGGCCTTTACAAGTCCACCGACGCCGGTGACAGCTGGACGAAGATCACGGGGGAGGGACTGCCCAAGAAGGGCGTCTGGGGTCGGATCGGGATAGCCGTCTCCCCCGCCAACCCCAACCGCGTGTGGGCCATGATCGAGGCGGAGGACGGCGGCCTCTTCCGCTCCGACGATGCCGGCAAGACCTGGCGGAAGACCAACGACGAGCGCAAGCTGCGTCAGCGGGCTTGGTACTACAGCCACATCTTCGCCGATCCCAAGAACGCCGACTCGGTCTATGTTCTGAACACGGCCTTCTACCGCTCGAATGACGGGGGGAAGACGTTCAGCGGCATTCCCGTGCCCCACGGCGACAACCACGACCTCTGGATCGCCCCCGACGACCCCCTGCGCATGATCGAGAGCAACGACGGCGGGGCGAGCGTCTCCTTCGATGGCGGCAAGAGCTGGTCGAGCGAGGACAACCAGCCGACGGCGCAGTTCTACCACGTCATCACCGACAATCAGTTCCCCTATTGGGTCTACGGGGCCCAGCAGGACAACACCACCGTCGCTATCGCGAGCCGCACGAGCGAGGGGGGCATCCGCCGCACCGACTGGTACCCCGTGGGCGGCTGCGAGAGCGGCTACGTCGCCCCCGATCCCAAGGATCCCATGGTCTCCTACGCCGGGTGCTACGACGGCGTCATCGAGCGCTACGACCACCGCACCAAGCAGAGCCGCGACGTGAATGTCTACCCCGATAACCCCATGGGCCACGGCGCGGAAGGGATGAAGTACCGCTTCCAGTGGACGTTCCCCATCGTCATCTCGCCCAACGATCCGGGCGTCCTCTACACGGCGGGAAACCGGGTCTTCCGCTCCACCAACGAGGGGCAGAGCTGGGAGGCGATCAGCCCCGACCTCACCCGCAACGACCCCAGCAAGCTCGGGCCCTCCGGGGGCCCCATCACCAAGGACAACACCACGGTCGAGTATTACGGCACGGTCTTCGCCCTTGCCGAATCGAGGCTGGAGAAGGGGCTGCTCTGGGCGGGCTCCGACGACGGCCTCGTCCACGTCTCCCGCGACGGCGGCAAGACGTGGAGCAACGTCACTCCCAAAGAGATGCCGGAGTGGAGCATGATCAGCCAGATCGATCCCTCGCCCCACGACTCGGGGACCGTGTACCTGGCCGTGAACCGCTACAAGCTCGACGACTTCCGTCCCTTCGTCTACGCCACCACCGACTACGGCAAGACCTGGCGGAAGATCACCACCGGGATTCCCGACAACAGCTTCGTGCGCGCGGTGCGGGAGGATCCGATCCGGAGGGGCCTGCTTTTCGCGGGGACCGAGACTGGGGTCTACCTCTCTCTCGACAGCGGCGCTCGCTGGCAGCCGCTGCGCATGGACCGGGGGGAGCCGGAGAAGGCAAAAGCGGAGGAGAAGAAGCCGGGGGGCACCTTGCCGATCGTTCCCGTCACCGACCTCGTGATCAAAGACAACGACCTCGTGATCTCGACCCAGGGGCGGTCCTTCTGGATCCTCGATGATGTCTCGCCCCTCCGGCAGATGAGCGCGGAGATCGCGTCCAAGGAGGCTCACCTGTTCAAGCCCACGCTCGCCTACCGTTTTGGCAGCCCCCCGGGGCGTGGCCGTGGGGCCGCCGGGCAGAACCCCCCCTACGGGGCAATCGTGTACTACAACCTCAAGGGCGAACCCAAGGAGAGCGAGGAGGTGACGCTCGAGTTCCTCGACGCCGCGGGCAAGTCCATCCGGAAGTTCTCAAGCAAGGAGGAAAAGAAGGAAGAGAGCGCTCCTGCCGACGAGGACGACGAATTCGGCCGGAGCCGCGCCCCGGCCAAGATTCCCGCCAAGGCCGGCCTCAATCGCTTCGCCTGGGACCTCCGCTATCCGGAGCCCACCCGCTTCAAGGGCCTGATCCTATGGGGCGGCGTGCCCCCCGGCCCGACGGTGGTGCCTGGCACCTACCAGGTGCGGCTGCGGGTGGGGAGCAACGCGCTGACCGAGTCCTTCGAGGTTCGTCGGGACCCGCGCCTTACCGTGACCCCGGAAGACCTCCAAAGGCAGTTTGAGCTGCTCGCGAAGATCAGTGACAAGCTCACCGAGACCCACGACGCGATGTCGCGGATCCGGAGCGTGAGAGAGCAAGTTCAGGCCACCGCGGATCGCGCCAAGGGGACGGCGGATGTGAAGGCCATCGCCGACGCCGGCGCCGGCCTTGGGAAGGCACTGACGGAAGTGGAGGAGGAGCTCTATCAGACGAAGAACCAGAGCAACCAGGACCCCCTCAACTTCCCGATCCGCCTCAACAACAAGCTGAGCCTGTTGGCGCGAGTTGTGGAGGACGGGGACGCGCGCCCGACGGACCAGTCTGTCCTCGTGTACGACGACCTGGCGGCGAAGATCGACGCCCAGCTGGCAAAGCTCAAGCGCGTGCTCGCCACTGACCTCGCGGCCTTCAACCAGCTCGTCCACGACAAGAACCTGCCCGCGGTGGTTGTGAAAGAGGGCAAGGAGAAGTGACGGCCTAGAGACGGCTGGGCCGCCAGCGGTCGGGAGATTGCCGGCCAAGTCGTGGACACACCTTCCTCGGGAGGTGTGACCGGCGCGAAACTTGACTCTTGCCCTAAGAGGCCTGGGTCAGGCCCCGTGCTTCGACGACCGCCATCGCGCCCCGGGGTGCCCCGTCACGCCCACTTGGCGAAAATGCGCTTCAGCTCCGTCTCCGCCGCCTTGGCTCCCTCTTCAGGGGTGATCTCGTCCCGGGCCACCTTGGCGAACATGGTGGGCAGAACCCAGGTGTTGAAAGCCTCGTCGATGGCCGCGCTCGCGTAGCCGGGGAAGCCGACGTTGGTCGCCCACTCGAGCACGTTGCCCAGGACCTTGTA
>DATMML010000068.1 GCA_035570235.1 Vicinamibacteria bacterium
GGGTTCTGATCGCGCTCGTGCTGGGCCTGGCCTGGACCGTCCCCGTGGGCGTGCGCATCGGCCTCTCCCCCCGCCTCGCCCGGCTTGCCCAACCCCTAGCCCAAGTGGCGGCATCCATCCCCGCCACCGCGCTTTTTCCGATCGTGGTGGTGGCTTTGGCTCGCTTAGGGGGTGGGCTGGACCTGGCCGCAGTGCTGCTGATGCTGCTGGGAACCCAGTGGTACATCCTCTTCAACGTGATCGCGGGGGCCATGACCATCCCCGAGGACATGAAGGAGACAGTGCGGGTCTTCCGCTTCCGCCGCATCGACCGCTGGCGCTACCTCTTCCTGCCCGCCATCTTCCCCCACCTGGTGACGGGCCTGGTGACCGCGGGGGGCGGGGCCTGGAATGCGAGCATCATCGCCGAGTACTTTCATTTCGGAGGCCAGACCCTCTCCACCCTCGGCCTCGGCTCCACCATCAGCCACGCCACGGACGCCGGCAACTTCGCCCTGCTGCTGGGAGCGACGGTGGCCATGGCCGCCACCGTGGTCACCTTCAACCGGCTGGTCTGGCGGCGTTTTTACCGGCTGGCCGAGGAGCGATTCACCCTCGAGGGCTGACCGTGGCGGCGAGGGCGGCCTTCACGACCCCCTCGCCCTTCCCCGACCCTCGAGAAGCCGGGCGAGGCCAGGGGCGAAGGCGCGGCCGGCGCGGGGGAGGAGAAGAAGGGTCCCCGGGGGATTGCCGGTCAGTAGAGCTTCAGATCCAGGTTGTCGGCGGCGATGTCGGTGAGGTCGACGATGGCGGCGGCGTTCACGCCGATCGCGATGGCAATGCTCTCGGAGATCTCGTCGCGGGTGGCGCCAAACTTTAGGGCCTTCTTGATGTGGCCCTCGAGGCAGCCCTGACATTTGGCGGCCAGGCTGGCCGAGATGGCGATCAGCTCCTTGGTCTTCCGGTCGAGGACCGAGGGCTTGTAGGTCTCCTTGTAGAACTGGAAGTAGATGTCCCGAAAGCGAGGATCCACCATGGTGTAGGAGGTGGACTGGGGCCTGGGGCTCCCGTTGTCCTCCTCTGGGAACGGCACGTGGTGCGCCTTCTTTTCCTCGTTCAAGGGAGGCTCCTGTTCATCGAATGGTGGCCAGCTGGCCAGCCACGGGGTGGTTGAGAGCGCTGGCCAGGAGGGTCGCCACCGCGCTCTCGTAGGCGGCCGTCCCGTCCCGGTAGGCGCCGCCGTGGCTCTTGCCCGGAACCACCAGGACGGACGCCTGGTCTCCAGCCGCCGCCTGGAGAGCAAAGGCAATCTCCTTGGGCATGCGGCGGTCCTCGGAGTTGGCCACGAACAGCACCGGGCGTCCGGAAAGGTGGCTGGCCGCGGCCCGGATGTCGACCGCTCGCGGACTGAAATCGCCGAGGCGCCCCATCCAGAAGAGGATCTCGTCGGCCACGGGCCAGGTGGGCACGATGCGCAGCCACCAGCGGAACCCGCGGAACAGCTGGAGGTGATGGTTCACGGTGTCGGCGAGGTCGCGGAAGCTGCTGTCCGAGACGACGCCCGCCACCGTGGGGTCCTCCGCCGCGGCCAAGACGCAGGCCGCCGCACCCAAGGAGACGCCCCAGAGCACCACCGGTCCCGGGGCTCGGCCGCGGGTCAGGGCAATGGCAGCCCGGATGTCCTCTTTCTCCCGCTGGCCAAAGGTGGTGGCCGATCCGCCGCTCTCTCCATGGTGGCGGAGATCGAAAAGCAGGGCATTCCAGCCCAGCCTGTGAACGAAGGGTACCTTCCGGACCATCTCGATGCGTGAACGGTTCAGGCCGTGCACCAGGACCACCGTGCCCTGGGACTGGGCCGCCGGCACCCACCACCCGCGGAGGGCCACGCCGTCGGGGGCGGTGAAGGCCACCTCCTCGAAGGCCAGGCTAAAGGATGCCGGTGTGAGCCCGGCGTTATCCTTGTCCTGAAAGTGGAACTGGCGGGTGGTGGCCAGCCCCCCGAGAAAATAGGGCACCCAGCCGAAGACGAAGAGAAGAACGCCCGCCCCGAGCAGGAGGGCCAGCCAGCGGGCCCAGCGCCGCCACTTCAAGAGCGTGCCTCGGGGGGGCTCACCGGTCGATCATAACAAACCCGCATGGGGCGCGTGGGTGACGAGGTCGGAGAAGGCGTGACGACCGACATAACGGCCGCGCTCTGGGGGCTTCTCTGGGGGCACTTGATCGGCCCCCGCGCGCCGTCACCCCGTCGCGCCGCCACGCCTCTCCGATCTCTTAGGGGAACTTACGCAAGCCTTAACCCCATGTTCCTCTGTGGCTTGTCAAACGATGTCACGGCTCGGTGATTTCGCCCTCCAGCACCCTGAGGGGGCCGGACTGGAACACGGGCCGGGCCCCGGGATCGAAGAGGCCGCTCGAGTAGGTATAGGCACAGGGCCCCCGGGATCGAGCCTCCGGATCGTCCCGGTAAGGAAGAGGCAGCCAGGGCTCCCGGACGGCGCGCCCGGCCAGGGCCGGGATCCAGAGGCCGGAGGGAGCACGGTTGCAGACGAGGTCCAGGGGACGGGTGTTTTCCCGGATCCAGGCTATCGCTGCCAGGTCCTCTCCGGTGACCAGGCGGGGCTGGACCAGCGCGTCCCGGCGCGCGCTCTCGCAGGCCGCCCCCGCGAGCAGGAGGAGGGTCAGGCGGGCGGCGAGCGCCCCCCCCCGCGTCAGGCGGTCGATCACGAGGGCCAGGGCCGTTCCGAAGGCGAGTGCCAGCACCGGCAGCGCCAGGTCGGCGGCCGCCACCCGGTGGAGCCACCGGGCCCTCCCCAGGGTTGCCAGCGGCAGCCGGAGCAGGAAGGGCGCGGCGGCCAGGAGAGCCGCGAGGGCAGCGAGGCAAAGGCGACCCCGGTGCCCCTGTCGGTCCCCACGCCACGGCCGAAGGGCCAGCCCGAGGGCGAGGGCACCCGCTCCCATCAAGGGAGCGTGGCAGACGAAAGCCGCGCCTAGGAAGAGCCCGGCGGCCACGGCCGGAGAGCGATCGGAGCCGCGTACAAGGTGGGCGGAAGCAGCGAGCACGAGGGCCAGGGCGAGCACCGCCGTGCCTTCACCGAGGCCGAGAAGAGCGGTGGGCAGACGCGCGAGGCCGACGGCAAGAACCGCGGCCCATGCCGCGGAGGGCACGAGCAGGAAGCGCCTCAGGAGCGCGAAAGCCGCGACGTGCAGTAGGCCCTGCGCGGCCAGGGACACCAGGAAAACCGCCCGGTCCGGGGCCAAACCGGACAGGAGAGCCACGTCCGCAGCGAGGGCGTGCAGTCCCGGTGGATAGACACCGAAGGTGTGGAGGGGGAGAAGCGGCTCGTAGGTGACGGGCGGGCCGTCGCGCCAGACCATGAGGAGCGCGGTGAGGGCGTGGAAGCTCATGTCCGGTCCCGGCGCCACCGGCCACAAGAAGAAAGGGGTGATGCGGGCGAGGGCGGCTGCCACCACCACCATCGCGGGACCCTCGGGCGGGCGAAGTTCGAGCGGCTTCAGCAGGCGCAGCGACACCGTCACCAGGAAGGCCAAGAGGGCGGCGCGCAGGAAGCCCTCGCGCCCCGCTCCCGGCAGCCACCACCACGACACGATCCAGAAGGAGACGGACAGGAATGGAACCGCTGTCCAGGGAGCGCGCACGACGAGCAGGCCCGGCAGGAGCAAAAGGGCAGAGAGAGCCAGCAGCCCGGGAGCGTCGACCAGGACCTCGGGAGGCACGCCTGCGGATTGTATGCCCCGATTCCTGCTCCCCCTCCCTTCGGGTTACGATTCCGGCGTGACCGAACCCTCATCCTGGCTTCTTGCCCTGGCGGGTGCGGGCACCGGCATCGTGGGCTCGCTCCTGGGCATAGGCGGAGGGGCCTTCCTCGTCCCGCTCTTGACCCTCTACTTCGGCATTCCCATCCGGACCGCCATCGCGGCCAGCCTCATCTCCGTCATCGCCACTGCCTCTGCCTCCGCCACCGTGAACCTGGACCGGGGCCTGGTCAATCTGCGGCTCGGCCTTGTCCTGGAGGTCGCCACTAGCGTAGGCGGCCTGGCCGGAGGTGTGCTCGCGAGCCAGCTGTCCCAGCCCCAGCTCTTCATGGCCTTCGCCCTGACCCTCGCCGTCATCGGCCTCCTCGTTGCCGTGCGCTCCAAACGCCGGAACGTGATCGCAGACCTCGCGGTGGACCCGGGCCGGCTGGGGGGCCGCCTCCTAGAAGGGGGGAAGGAGTATGTCTATCGGGTGCGGAGGCTGCCCGTGGCCTTCGGCGCCTCCTTGCTCGCCGGGGCCCTCTCCGGACTCCTGGGGGTGGGGGGCGGGATCATCAAGGTCCCGGTTCTGAACACCTTCTGCGGCATCCCGATCCGCGTGGCCGGTGCCACCAGCGCGCTCATGATCGGCGTGACCGCGGCCGCCTCGGCCTTCATCTACTATGCCCGGGGCGACGTGGTCCTGCCCCTCGCCGCCTCCGTGGCCCTGGGGGCACTTCCCGCGAGCCTGCTCGGGGCCCGTCTTTCCGACCGGGTTCAGATCCGCTATCTGAAGATCTTGATGGCCCTGCTCCTGCTAGGGGTGTCGCTGCGCATGGCGGGGGAGGTTTTGTGACCGGTGGCCCCTTGCTCCTGAACCGGGTCATCGAAGCGGTCCTCACCGCGGGGGTGCTCGTGAGTGGGGCTCTGATGCTGGCCGGCCTCGCCCTCGAGCGAACCCCCCTCCTGCAGTGGGGGATCGTGGTCCTCATGCTGACCCCCGTGGCCCGCGTCGTGGTCGTGACCCTCGGCCTCGCCCTCGAGCGGGACTGGGCGTTCGCGCTCATCTCGCTCTGGATCCTCGGGGTCCTCGCCTCCAGCATGTACGTGGCTGCCCACGTCGCGCGCCCGCGCTCACCAGCGGTAGCCCCCCGCCACGCATGAAGCCGGCGCCCGTCCGGGCCGTCCTATTCGACTGGGACGGCACCCTGCTGGACTCGGCCGAGTCCAGCTACCGCTGCTACCGAGACCTCTTCGCTTTCCTGGGCATCGACTTCGACCGGGAGCGCTTCCAGCAGACCTACTCCCCCGACTGGTACCGCACGTACCGGTCGGTGGGCATTCCCGAGTCGCGCTGGGCCGAGGCCGACGCCATCTGGTTGGAGCGCTACGCCCGGGAGGAGAGCCGGCTCCTCCCGGGAGCGCGGGAGGCCCTTTTGGCCCTGCGGGAGCGGAGGGTCGGCCAGGGGCTGGTTACCAGCGGGAACCGGCCGCGCGTGAGCCGGGAGTTGGCGGCGTTGGACCTCGAGGACTTCTTCGGAGCCGTGGTCTGCGCCGACGAGGCGGGCGCGCGCAAGCCGGATCCGGCGCCCCTGCTCCTCGCGCTGGCCCGGCTCCGCGTCCACCCGGAGGAGGCCGCCTACGTGGGCGACAGCCCCGAGGACATCCAGATGGCCCGCGCCGCGAGCGTGTTCGCGGTGGGAGTCCCGGGCGGTTTCCCCAACCGAGGGGCTTTGGCCGTGGCCAGCCCCGATCTCCTGACCTCGAGCTTGGGAGAGGCGGTGGAGGCCCTTCTTTCCTGAGCGTTCACGTTTGGCGCCCGCGTGCGCCAGGCGATAGCATGTGCGCCGGGAGGTGCGGAAGGTGCCCCAGACGCGGCTCGTGCCCATGGTGGACTTGAAGGCCCAACTGGACCGCATCCGGCCCGAGATGGAGGCCGCCATCGGGAGGGTGCTCGCCACCACCTGTTTCGTGGGGGGGGAGGAGTGCGACCTCTTCGAGCAAGAGTTCGCGGCCTACTGCGGGACCACCCACGCTTGTGGTGTGGCTAACGGCACCGACGCCCTGACCCTCGCCCTGCGGGCCTACGGCGTGGGGCCGGGAGATGAGGTCGTGACGCCGGCCAGTACGTTCATCGGCACCGGGGAGGCCATCCTCTTGAACGGGGCGCGGCCGGTCTTCGTGGACGTGGACCCCCAGACCTTCACCATGGACGCCTCCCAGGTGGAGAGAGCCCTGAGCGCCCGGACCAAGGTCATCCTGCCCGTTCACCTCTACGGGCACCCCGCGGATATGGCGGCCCTCAACGGGATCGCCCGCGGTCGCGGTTTGCCCGTGCTGGAGGACGCGGCCCAGGCCCACGGGGCGGAAGTGGAGGGCCAGCGGGTGGGCAGCCTCGGCCACGCGGCCTGCTTCAGCTTCTATCCGGGCAAGAACCTGGGGGCTTTGGGCGATGCGGGAATGGTCACCTCCCGCGACGGCGGCTTCATCGCCCGCGTGCGCCAGCTGGCCAACCACGGCGGGGGCGCGGACAAGTATGACAACGTGGTGCTCGGCACCAACAGCCGGCTGGATGCCCTTCAGGCCGCGGTCCTGCGCGTCAAGCTCCGCCACCTGGACCGCTGGAACCAGGAACGGCGTGAGCGGGTGCAGGCCTACACCGAAGCCCTGGCCGGCCTGCCCTCCGTTCTCCTGCCCCGCGAGCGGGCGGGGGCCCGCTCCGCCTGGCACCTTTTCACGATCCGAACCAGCGCGCGCGACGCGCTGAAGGCGCACCTTCTCTCCCAAGGCATCGCCGCCGCCGTGCATTACCCTCGGCCCATCCACCTCCAGCCGGCCATGGCCACGGCGGGAGGCCGGCCGGGCGACCACCCGATCTCGGAGGCGCTCTCCCGGGAGGTTCTCTCCCTCCCCCTCTACCCCGAGCTGCCGGAGCCCGAAGCGCGGCGCATCGCGGACGAGGTGAGGAGCTTCTGCACAGCCGCGGTCCGAAGCTAAGGAGCGTCCCTTGCGCCCAAATACTGCCCCCCTGATCCGGACGCTGGCGCTTCTCGGCCTCGGCCTCCTGCCTCGACCCCTAAGGGCGGAGGACGCGGAGCTGCTCTCCGGAGCCTCGCTTCATCTGGAGGCGGCGCGTTACGCGCCGGCGGACGTCCAGTTCGGCTGGACGGGCTGGATCGGCGCGGGGGCGGACCTGGTGCGCTTCGGACGGGCGGCGGTCTACTTCACCGCCGACTTAGAGACGATCCTCGGCAGCGAGAGGCGGGCCTTCGACGCCAACCAGGTCAGCTACCACCTCGAGCCGGGGGTGCGGGCAAGAGTCGGCGACCATGAGCTCACCCTCTGCCTGCACCACGTCTCCCGCCACCTCATCGACCGGCTCAAGACGCAACCCGTGGATTGGAACATGCTGCTGGTGCGGGCGGCGGGGCCGCTCCCGGCCCGTTCTCCCGTCCCCGGGCGCTACGTCTTCAGCGTTGGGCACACGACCGCGGTGTCGCTCGTTGGCTACCAATGGGAGGTGGTGGCGGGGGTGCAGGCGGATGTTCTCCGTCGCGGGGGGGGCGGGGTGTACACCGCGGTCCTGGCCCGCTTCGTCACGACCGACGACTCACCCCGGTTCCCGCGGGGCAGCTTCGTCGACTTCACGGCCGAGGGCGGGGGACGCTGGACGCGCGGGGGGCGCCGACTCGAGTTGTTCGCGGCCTTTCAGCACCGCAACGACGTGTTCCTGCTCGTCCCCGGCTCCTGGGACCGGGCCGCCTTCGGCTTCCGGATTGGGCTCGGGGGCGGAGAGGCCCGCTGAGCGGGCTGGTCAGGGGCGGAAAAGCCGAAGTACTTCTCGGCCCGGGCCATGAGCTCTCCCTCCGTCTCCGTTCCCCGCTGGATCTGGGGCTCGTGGCCGTCGCGGAAAAAGACGGTCCCCACGAAATCCTGGGTCTTCCGGAAATTGATCTTCCGATGCCGCGAGAAGAGGGAGCCGTGCTCGAGGAGGACGGGGCGCGACTCCACCACCTTGACCTCGTTGGCCTCGAGCCGGGGGCGTGCCCTGGCCAGCACTTTGCGGAAGGCCCCCGCCGGCCCCTCCCCCGGGTCAGCGGGAGTGGGCAGGATGAAAACGACCACGGAGCCGCTCAAATGGAGGTCCCCCGCGCCTTGTTCTCCTCCCCGGGCCCCCCGAGCGAGGACCCCCACCCCCACGAGCGCGAGGGCGAGGCTTATTGATGCCGGCCATTGCCTGGAGATCACCGCGGCCGGCCTGAGCGAATCCGATCGGCGATCACTCGGAGCTGGCTCTCCGCCGCTTTGCGCACCTCGAGGTAGCGGGTCTCACCCACGAGGCGCTCGAGGTAATCCACGTCCGCGGCCCGGGTCATGACCCGCACCAGGATCTGGCCGATGTGCCGGTCCTCGGCGTGGGTCTTGAGCAACTCGGGATCGCGAATCTTCTTGGCCGCCTCTTGGCGAATGAAGAAGTGACGGTCGCTCCTCACTACCTCCAGGAGCACGTCATCGCGATCGTGCAGCCCGTCCCCCAGGGACTCGATCTCGTACAGCAGGTCTTCATCGCTCAGGCCCAACCAACCCGCAGGCGGCCGCGTCGCCAAACCTGCGGGACGGCGTCTGTCGGGACCCCCCATTTAAGCTATCTGCGCCGCAAGGCGACGGAAGTCGTCAACCACAACCTCCAGCCCACGCCGGGCCTCCGCGGAGATCCGCTGGAAGGTGAGGCCAAAGGAGTGCGTCCCCCGGGTCCCGGTCCGCGCCCATTTGACCACCGCCGGCAGCCGAGAGTGGGACACCTTGCGACCGATCCTCACCTCCAGGACCACGCGCGTGCCGGCCGGCGGGGGGTCCACCTCGCAGGCCACTCGCCCTCCCCGCGGGCTCAGGTCGGTCAGATAGGCGACGAAACGCCGCCGCCCGCGGACCACCCGACAGGGCGCCACATAAGGTTGAATGCGGGGCGTCCTCCGCTTTTCGGTGATGCGCGCGCCCATGCTCCCTCCGAACCCTCGCCGGTTCCTGCCTAGACGGAAAGCGCGGCCGCGATCCGATCGCGGACGACAGCCATGAGGCGGTCGCGCTCCTCGTAACTGTACGACGCTGCGTCCTCCGGGTCCAGGACCCGCACCCGCACCGTCCCCGGGCAGATGCGGAAGCTGCCCGGGGGCATCAAACGGTGGGCCCCGAGGATGGCCACGGGCACGATCCGACTCCCCGCGTCGATGGCGACCACGAAACCCCCCTTCTTGAATTCCCCCAGCTCCCCCGTCCGGCTTCGCGTCCCTTCCGGGAAAATGATGAAGTTGCTTCCGGCCTTGAGCGACTCCACCGCCCGGGCGATGGCCCGTTTGGACTGGATCGGGTCCTTCCGGTTGACGTCGATGAAACCGGCGAACTTCAGGCAGTAGTGGACAAAGGGGAAACGATAGAGCTCTCTCTTGACGACCGCCTTGAACTCCACGTGCAAGAGCCCGAAAAGGAGGGCCGCGTCCAGGTGGCTGGCGTGGTTCGGCATCAGGATGGTGTTGCGGGGCGCTCGTAGGTGCTCCGTTCCTTCTATGACGACTCGGATCCCGGCCAGCCGGCAGGAGACCCGCACCGCAAACCGCGCCAGGCCATAAAGGAGGCGGGGCGAGCCCGCGAACCGGGCCAGGGGGTAGCCCAGGAGGCTGGCCAGGATCGCGTAGGGGCCTAGGAGGATGAGGACAAAGACGGTCCGGATCAAGGCGTTTCTGGAGGGCGCGGCCGGACCCGGGCGACGGGGATCAGGATCCGGTCGTGGGGTTCGGGGTCGCGGCCTCTTCGGGAGGCGCCGCCCCGTTCAAGAGGAGCTTCAACTCCTTCCCCATCTTGAAGTAGGGGATCTTCTTGGGCGGGACGTCCACCTTCTCCCCGGTCTTGGGGTTACGCCCTTTGCGGGGCGCGCGATTCCGGAAGCGGAAGCTTCCGAACCCCCGTATCTCGACCTCTTGCCCGCCCTGAAGAGCGGAAACCACGCTCTTGAGGGCGGCCTCGACGATGATGCCGGATTGGACCTGGGTGATGTCGAGGCGCTTCGCCACGATGTTGATCAGGTCGGCCTTGGTCATCGCACTTCTCGCCGGCTCAGTCATTCGCAAGGACCCCCGCCTGCTCCCGGAGGAGATGCGAGTAGGCAGTCAATTGAGACGGCGGATTCTAGCCGGGAAATCCGCCGAAGTCAAGGAACCATTGGGAGATCCGGCTCCGACCGAGCCGGGCCCCCACTTAGGCGTCCGAGGTGCGGCGGGGGCCTACCGGCTTCTGAGCCGGCTTGGTCCGCGGGCTGAAGGTCTTGCTGAGAGCGCGGTCCACCCGCTCCTCTACAGAGGCGGTCGGTTTCTCTTCCACCTCGGCTATCTCACTAACCAGCAAGAACTTAGCTCGATCGAGCATGCGCTTCTCGCGGAACGACAGGCTCTTCTTTCGGGAGAGATACGTGAGCCCCTTGAGGACGATCGCCACCTCGTAGAGGCTTCCCGTGCGCATCTTGTCCGAGTTCTCCTTGAATCTCCCCTTCCAGTTCGGGTGCTGGTCTATGGTTCCGTCGCCGAGGAGGTTGAAGATCTTGCGCACGTCGGTGGCGGTAATCACGTGGCGCAGACCCACCCCGTCCGCGTTCTGCTGTGGCACCCAGACACGGGAATCGTTCGAGAGGATCCGTAGCTGGTAGAGGCTGATCTTCCCCGTGGGTGTGGGTCGGGTTTGGATGCTTTCGACGACACCGACACCGTGGTTCGGGTAGATGACCTTCTCACCGACCTGGAAAACCACACTGACCTCTCTTTCTCAGGGTTCGGGTGGGTTGCCTGCGGGCACTCGATAGGCCGAGTACGTAGTGTACCAAAGCCGCGGGCAGCGGGCAAATCCCAACCGGAGCCCGGCGGGCTGAGGGCGAGACGGAGAACCCGCCAGCCAGAAGCCGAGGGTGAGCCTAACGGGCTGGCCCGAGGACGACGCGGGAGGCGATGGATGGTGACATGGCGGCCTCCTTTCCCTACAGCGTCCGGCGGTACTCTACCAAGCCCTGAACGCAGGAATCCACGTCCTGCTCGGTGTTGAAGAAATGAGTAGCGATCCGGATTCCCTCCGGTCGCTCCGTCACCGAAATCCCGAGCTCCTTCAAGAACGATCTAGCCCGTCCCGGTTCCGGCACCAGGCAGAGGGTCTGACCCGACCGGTGGTCACCCCCGGGCGACAGTACCTCGAAGCCTTGCTTGCCCAGCCGGAATGTGAGGTACATGTTGAGGGCGAGAACGCGATCGGCGATGGCGCCGGTGCCGATGCCCTGGATGTAGTCGACGGCCGCGCCCAGGGCGAAAATCTGCGCAAACGCAGGGCACCCCATTTCCGTTCGGCGGTTCCCGGGCAGGAGTCGGATCTGGCGGTTGTCGAAAGCGAACGGGTCCTCCACGCTCAACCATCCGATGGCTCGGGGGGGACGCGCGCCCAGGATCTTGCCGCTCACATAGACGAACCCCGTCCCGTACCCGGCGCACAGCCACTTGTGGCCGGTCGTGGCCAGGGCGTCGATGCCACTCCGCCGCACGTCCACCGGGAACGCTCCCACCGACTGGCTGCCGCACACCACAAAGTGTCGGTCCCCCTTCAGGGCCCCGAAAGCGCCTAGATCCTGCCGGCAGCCGTTAGAGAACTGCACGTGGCTGATCGCGATGGTGGACGCGCGGGGAGCCTGTTCGAGCGCGAAGGATTCCAACCGGAGCACACCCTCCACCGCAGGCATGAAATGCACCTTCGTCCCGCGGTGTATCCAGGGCAGAGTCACGGTTGGGAACTCAAGCTCGTCGGAGAGGACGGGGCCGTCCTCGCCCAAAAGGTCCACGATCAAGTTGATCCCGGTCGAGGTGTTGGGCACGAAGGCTATCTCCTCAGCCTCCGCCCCCACGAGGCGCGCGACCTTCGCGCGCACCGTCTCCCTCATGTCGAGCCACTGGTCCCAATCCCCGTCACCGCCGCTCTCCAGCGAGCGGTAGAAGGCGTCGACCGCCTCGCGCACCTGCCGTGGTGGGGGACCGGCAGCGGCCGCGTTCAGGTACACGTGGCTCTGGAGACCTGGAAAGTCCTGCCGGACTTCGTCCCAGGGAGAGGCCATAGGGGACGAGAATACCGCAAAAGACACGGGGTGACTCGGCCTCTCGACCGCGGGAGCGGCGGGGCAGCGCTCGGAGTCGCAGGGCGATGACTCCCCCGTTCAAGCGATCCGGTCCCACTGATAAAGAACTGGTCACCTCGGAAACGTGACCGCCGCCGGCACCCCTCGCTTCCAAGGAGCCTTCCTCGTGCCCGGCTCTTGCCTGGACAGCCAGGGGTTTCCGCAGACGGGAAGTTGGGTGTAAGCTACTGCTATGATGGAAGTTGGTGCCGTGGTCGCTACCAGTGAGCAAAGGCCGAGTCGGGCCCGTGGGGAGTCCTGGGTCGGAAGTCGTTTGTCACAAAAGCATCGTGCCATCTCGGCTGAGCTAAGGAACGCTCGAGGCGCAGCCAAAGGCGCGGAGACGGCGCTCAGAGCACCATCCTGGGCCTTCGCCTGCGCTCTCATCACCTTCTTGGGTCTAACACCCGGCTGCAGTCAGAAGCAGCCGGAGCCAGCCAAGCGCGATTCCGGTCTCTTCACGCTCGGGACCCAGCCCGCTGCCCTTCCTTCTGGGACGGCGGAGTTGCCGACCGGTCCAGGGGCCAAGGACTTCGAGGAAGGACGTCGGCTCCTCGCCGAGGGCCGGGCTTCCGAGGCTCTTCCCCTCTTGGTTAGGGCAGCCAGTGATGCACCCTCCAACGCCATGTATCAAAGCGTGTGCGGTCAGGCCCTCTGGGCCACCGGCGCCCGCGACGAGGCTCTCGTTCGTTATACCCGCGCCGCGCAGCTCGCCCCTGACACTTTCCGACTACAACTGGCAAAGGCCCTCGATGCTTCCGGAAAGTCTGCGGAGGCGATAACGGAATACCAGGGCGTCTTGGCCAAGGATCCGTCAAACGCACGTGTGTCCGAGGACCTGGGCCATCTCCTTTTCCGCACCGGACAGTACTCAAGCGCGGCTCCGCTCTTGCGCCGAGCCGTAGACACTCGGGGGGACGACCCCGTCCTGCAACAGGAACTCGCGTACGCCCTCGAACAGTCGGGCCAACCAGCTCAGGCAGTAGACGTTTATCGCAACGTTCTGCGGCTTGCCCCGGAGGCGGACGTGACTCGGGGTCGGCTGGCGGAGGTCCTCTTCCAGCAGGGCAAGAAGGATGAAGCTATCGCCCTCACCCAGGAAGGCCTACGACGCACCCCGGACGTGCCCATCCTTCACCGTAACCTGGGGAGTCTGCTTGAGCGCTCCGGTCGAACCGCGGAGGCGATCCAGGAGTACAGGGCCTACGCGCGCCTTGCCCCCAACGCTCCCGACGTCAAGGAATTGCTCGACCACGCAGATCGCCTGGGAAGCGGTTCATAGACAAGAGGGTCGGAGGGCAAGTGGAGTTGCATCGAGTCTCGCCCTCTGGCTACCCTACCCCCCCCCGGGGAGGCGGAAAGATCCACCAACACCTAGCCCCACCGGTCTCGTATCCTTCGCCTGTCCTCAAGTTGGTGGACAGAGAGCCCACGACAACACACGATTCCTTCCACTGGGCCGCTGACCGAGGTGGGCCAGGCTCGGGGCGTTCGTCGCTGACCCGTCAAGATGTGGGATGATTGGGCCGCGCCGGAGTGGCGAAACTGGCAGACGCGCGGGACTCAAAATCCCGAGAGCTTCCAAGCTCGTGTGGGTTCGATTCCCACCTCCGGCACCAGCCCACCAACGACTTCACGCGGCGTAGCGAAGGGGGTTGAACGAGCGTCTTCCAATGCGTATACTCATTGTATAGCCGTGGAGGAGGCATGCAGACCAAGATCCAGAAATGGGGGAACAGCCTGGGCGTACGTATCCCGCGGTCCTTTGCGGCGGAGGCCGAGGTTGAAGCGGGCTCGGCCGTTGACATCTCCGTTGAGAAGGGTGGCCTCAGAATCCGGCCCGTGCGTCGGCGGCGCTATGCCCTCAGGGAACTACTCAGGAAGATCACTCCGCGGAACATACACAAGGAGGTCGCGACCGGTGCGGCGGTAGGCCGAGAGGCCTGGTAGGTGGCTGCACAGTATGTCCCAGAGCGGGGAGAGATTGTCTGGCTTGAGTTCAACCCTCAAGCGGGTCATGAACAGGCAGGCAGGCGTCCAGCACTGGTTGTCTCGCCGGGCTCGTACAACCGGAGGGTTGGTCTGGCCCTCTTCTGCCCCGTCACCTCGCAGGTCAAAGGGTACCCGTTTGAGGTTGCGCTTCCCCCTGGACTGGAAGTGCAGGGCGCCATCCTGTCGGACCAGGTGAAGAGCCTTGACTGGCGCGTCAGGAGGGCACGGCAAATATGCAGGGTCCCACGTTCGGTCTTGGATGAGACAATGGGGCGAATCCTCGCGTTAGTCGATCCGGATGCTCGCTAAGAAGCATCTCTGGACTCCTCCGCAAAGAGAAAAAGTTGCCGGCGGCTAACGGGATCGGCAATAAGCGCCCCGCCTGCAGTCTGGTTTCGCCAAGCCGGCGAAATAGAGAGTCCTCCGGTTTCTCAAGTCGCTGCTTCTGAAGAGGTTCGGCTCCCAGAACTGCCCGCTAGGACCGCGTCGCCCCAAACGTCCGTGTGACGGCGCCCACAGCCGCTCCCCCGTCCTGCGGTAAAATTCTTCACGGCGGCGAGTCTTCCCGTTCTTCCAGGTTCGGGCGGAGACGCCGGGCTGCTCGTTGCGGTGGACGTGGACTAACGAACCCTCTCCAGGTGGGGACGAGGACCAACGTACTTTTTCCAGGTGGGGGACATGGAATACGGCATGGCCGGCCGTTCGACCGTACGCGTCGCGCTCGCGTTCACTTTGGTCTGTCTTGCGGCCCTCCCCACCTGGGCGTCGGATTGGTTCCACTTCAACTTCGACGCACGCCACAGCGGGAACAACACACAGGAGACGGCGATCAACGCGGCCAACGTCTCGACCCTCCACGTGCTCTACCACGTCTCGCTGCCCTCGATTGCTGACGGAGCACCGGCGTTCCTTTCCGGGGTGGCGACCCCGTCGGGGACCAAGGACCTCCTCTTCCTCAACACCAAGGACGGCCATATCCTGGCGCTCGACGCGGCGACTGGAGCCACGATGTGGTCCCACCAGCCGGCAACAGGGCCGAACTACACGACCTCCTCCCCCGCCGTCGATCCCGGCCGCCTCTTCGTCTACGCCTACGCCTTGGATGGAAAGGTGCACAAGTACCAGGTGGGGGACGGCACCGAGATCACGACGGGTGGCTGGCCCGAACTCGCCACGCTGAAGCCGGACGTTGAGAAGGGCTCCTCCGCCCTGTCGGTCGTGACGACGGTGGGCGGCACGACCTATCTCTACGTGACGAACGGCGGGTATCCAGGGGATGCCGGCGACTACCAGGGACACGTGACCGCGATCGACCTCGCAACCGGTGCCCAGAAGGTCTTCAACGCGAACTGCAGCAACAATGCCGTGCATTTCGTGGAAGGTGGAACGCCCGATTGCCCGCAAGTGCAGAGTGCGATCTGGGCGCGAGTCGGTGTCGTCTACGACTCCGACAACGACAAGATCTTCATGGCGACGGGCAACGGCACCTTCGACGCGTTCATGACCGGCAAATTCGACTGGGGCGACAGCGTGTTCGCCCTGCACCCCGACGGGACCGGCAACGGCCTCGGCCAGCCCGTGGACAGCTACACGCCGACCAACTACCAGGCCCTGCAGAACGGCGACGCCGACCTCGGCAGCACGGCACCGGCCATTCTCCCGGTGCTGCCCGGCAGCAAGTTTGCTCACCTCGGGGTACAGAGCGGCAAGGACGCATTGATCCGCCTCCTGAACCTCGACAACTTGAGCGGTGCGGGAGCCCCCGGTCATACAGCCGGAGAGGTGCAGACGCAAGCTGTGCCGCAAGGCGGAGAGGTGCTCACGGCACTCGCGGTCTGGACGAACCCCGCGGACAACGGAGTGTGGGTATTCGTTGCAAACGGAAGCGGCATCTCGGGGCTGCAGGCGACCGTGGACGGGTCGGGTAACCCGTCCCTGGCTTCCAAATGGAGCGACTCGACCGCGGGAGCGTCCCCCATCGTGGCGAACAGCATCCTCTACTATGCAAGTGCCGCGGGGGCGCGCGCACTGGACCCCGTGAAAGGCACTCAACTGTGGAGCGCGAGCATCGGAGGCGTCCACTGGGAGAGCCCGATAGTGATCAACGGCCACCTTTTCGTCACCGACGAGGGCTCCCAGCTCTGGGCTTACGGCCCCACCAACAGGGACCGCGCCATCGACTTCGACGGGGACCACAAGACGGATCTTGCGGTCTTCAATCCCTCAAGCGGCTTGTGGTACATCCGCCACTCGTCGGACGGCTCAGTCGCCACCGTGGGCTACGGGGGCACGGGGTACATTCCGGTGCCGGGGGACTATGACGGGGACGGGAAGACCGACATCGCGGTCTACCACCCGCCGTCCGGGCTGTGGTTCATCCGATACTCGTCCACGGGTGTGGACACCGTGACGGGGTTCGGGGGTACAAACTACGTTCCGGTGCGGGGGGACTTCGACGGGGACGGGAAGACGGATTTGGCCGTGTTCCACGACCCGACGGGGATATGGTTCATCAAATACTCGTCGACGGGGACTGTGGTGACGGTGGGATACGGGGCGACGGGCTACATACCGGTTCCGGGGGACTACGAGGGCATTGGCAAGACGGACCTCGCGGTCTACTACCCACCGTCGGGGCTGTGGTTCATCCGGAACTCGTCGACGGGGGCGACGACTACGGTCGGCTTCGGGGGAACGGGCTACACCCCGGTTCGGGGAGACTTCGATGGAGACGGCAAGAACGATGTCGCCGTCTTCAACGATGCGACGGGGCTGTGGTTCATCCGGAACTCGTCGACGGGGACGGTGGTGACGGTGGGATACGGGGCGACGGGCTACATACCGGTTCCGGGAGGCTACGAGGACATTGGCAAGACGGAGCTCGCGGTATACCATCCGCCCACGGGGCTCTGGTTCGTGCGCTCCTCGCTCAACGGAGGGACCACCACGACTGGGTTTGGAGGCCCGGGTTTCAACCCCGTGAACTAGAGCGCGACGCCGCACTCGACCTCATCAAAGAACCAAGGAAGTCCGCACCAAGCTCGATCTCCTCTTCGACCCCGGGCAAGAGCAGGCACTCACGCTCCTCCGGCACCAAATATCAGCAACCTAGTGTCGGGCCGCGCATCTGCCCTTCCTGCCCCAATGCCCGGGCTGTGCTGGTCTTGTGCTGGTTCTCCCAAGGGGGTCACTCCTTGGCGGTCGGAAAGGCAACCGCAGTCGCCTCCGGGGAAGCGGCAGGCGTCGCTTGGAGTCTCACCTCGGCAAAGCCGCCACCTGCTCCGCGCTGGGCCTTGTCTCTGCACACCGGAAGCGCACTCGTCGACGTTCCTAACCACTGAGCCATGGGTAGGCCCGGTGCTGCGCCGAGAGCCCGCGCCTACGCTACTATCCCGTGAACAGTCCTTGATCAGAGGATCGGCGGACACTGAACGGAGGAGAAATGCTGAAGGGATTCCGAGATTTCCTGTTGCGGGGCAACGTTGTGGACTTGGCCGTGGCGGTCATCATTGGCGCCGCTTTCGGCACGGTGGTCGATGGCTTCATCAAGGGGATCGTCGACCCGCTGATCGCGCTCTCTGCTCCAGGCGACACCAAGCTCCTTGAGGCTGTGGCCCTCGGCCCGTTCAAGGTCGGGCTCCTCCTTTCGGCGGCGGTAAACTTTGTCGTGAAAGCCGGCGTCGTTTATTTATTGCTGGTGAGGCCGTTCAGTCACTTGGCGGGGCGCCTTGCCGCCGCGTCGGCCGCTCCCCCGGCGGATGTGCAGCTTCTCGGCGAGATCCGCGACCTGCTGAAGAACCGAAAATAGGTCTGCGAGAACAAGGTCACGGCTGCGTTCGCGAGCCCCGCTGAGCAGAATGCGCATCGGCAAGCATTCGCCGGGTCATCTCTTCGATCGGTGCGCGATCATCGGTGAAAACCATGGTCCCCGAGGGAGGTATTACGTCGCGGATCGCCGTGGCGGCCTCCAGCGCAAGTTGACGAACGGGCTCGCGGCCGAGATCCTGTCGGAACGCAGACTGAATTGAAATCACCGAGCGTTCCTGGGGAAATGCGAAGATGATTCGGTTCATGTCTTGACGGGTGAGAACCAACACAGATGCGAAGACACGCTTGAGCGTGGCAACGGTGGAAAGGACAAGATGCTGATCGATGCTCGCATCGAAGACGTTCATCATGAGCACCCCGCCTTCCGCCAGGTGAGCGCGCACCAATCCGAAGAACTCGATGGTAGCGAGGTAGAACGGGATGTAGGGCCCACCTTGGTAGAGGTCAACCTGAACGAGATCGTAGCGGCTCGGGCAACGGGAGATCCACGGGCGCGCGTCGGCTAGATTGACATGCAGCCAGCCGGGGCTGGAGGGCAGCCCGAAAAAGCGCACGCCTGCCTCGGCGACCTTTGGATCAATCTCCACCGCGTCGACTTCCATATCCGGGGCGGCAGCCCGCATCGCGCTGATCGATCCACCCGCTCCCATGCCCAGGACGAGCGCCCGACGGCCGGAAACGAGCAGCGGGCCAAGGGCATAGTCATCGTAGTAGTACCCCGTCCAACCGACGACTTCGTCCCGGATCGTGTGGACAGAGGCCTCGTCGTTCAGGAAGAGGAACAAGGTCCGACCTCGCCGGACGACCCGAACGAGGTTGTACGGGGACTCACTCGTCCAGACCGTGCCTTCGGAGCTTGGTGCCTCGGGGAGAGCGGGGAGAAGAGGCAAGGCCAGGAGCGCGACCAAAGCCGTCCGCCTCCGCTTGATGAGGCCGACCACGCCTAGGACCATGGAGAGGGCACACAGAATTTTGAGCGTAGCCTGCGTGCCAAGGCGGGGCACGAGCCCGAAGCTCGTGCCGAGGACGCCGCCAATACCCCCGGCCGTGGAGAGCGCGAGAACCGCCCCCACGGAGGATCCTATGTGGCCGGCCCTCGCCAGCAGGCGTATCACCATAGGACTCGTCGCGGCCAGAGCAACCATGGGCAGGGCAAAGATGATCAGCGTTGCTCCTACCGGTCCGGAAAATTCCCCGAACTGCGCGCACCAGGGAAGGAGCGAGCCAACCATCAAGAGGATCAGGAACTGGTAGATCCCGCTCAGCAAGATCATCCCGTAGAGCGAGCCGTCGCCGGGACTCCGATCCGCAACCCAGCCGCCGAGGGCGTAGCCGACGCTAAGGGCGAGCATTACTACGGAAATCAGGCTGCCCCAGACATAGATCGAATATCCGAAATAGGGCGCGTAGAGCCGAAAGGCGACTATTTCCAGGGCCATGGTGATGGCGCCCGTGGTCGACGCCGTCACTAGCCACAGCGCCAGTCTTCCCCCGCTGGTTGGCGAAGACGGTTTGATGGGGGCTTGCTCGGAAGCGTTTGACCCTGGCATCCCGTCCTTCAGAGCGCTCCCAGGAGGGTCTTTGTGCCTCGAGTCAGGCCTCTTTTGGCGATTACCAGGTCAACCCTTTCATGCCTTCATCTCGGGTCTCTCTCGGCGAGGAAGGAGACCCCCGCCCGGGGTCGATGGTCGCACCGGGGCAGGACGGGAACCGAAGCACCCGATCCGTGGAACCCGGAGCGCGGGCGCTCGGCTCTGCATCGACATCCTCCGGAAGGGGCCGGTTCACACGGGGTTGGACAAACGCCAGACGGAACTGGCTGAATGGGATGCTACCACGAGGGGCAGCAGCTCCAGGTTAAGGGGCAGTGCTTTCCACTGGTTCCGAGGGAGGTGGCCCCGGCGGCAGAGCCGCGCGATGGGAGCCGGTTGGGAGGTGGACGCCCGAGCCAGGGAGGCGGGCAGGTCCGGTTGGATTCCCGCCTGATGGACAGAGGCTCCTTTATTAGATAGCCTTGACTCATGCGCCCGTCCCTCCCGGGCTAGGGTGCACAATGGCGCCAGCCTCGCGGACGCGGCGTTCTCGGGTTCGTGTTCCCGCCAAGCCTCGGCCCTCCCGTCACCTCAAGAAGGCCCCCGCAAAGCCGGTCCGTGGGTTCCCGACGCCAGACTTCCGTGCCCTGTTCGAGGCGTCGCCTGGTCTCTACCTAGTGTTGATGCGGGACCTCACGATTGTAGCCGTCAGCGACGCCTACACACGAGCTACGATGACCAAGCGTGAGGAGATCGTCGGCCGCGGGTTGTTCGCGGTCTTCCCCGACAACCCCGATGATCCAAACGCGACCGGCGTCAGCAACCTCCGAGCGTCGCTGGAGAGGGTGCTCCAAAACCGCGCCCCCGACGCCATGGCCGTACAGAAGTACGACATCCGGCGGCCCGACTCCAAAGGTGGAGGCTTCGAGGAGCGGTACTGGAATCCGGTCAACACTCCCGTTCTTGGGCGGAGAGGAGAGGTGACCTACATCATCCACCGGGTCGAGGACGTCACGGAGGTGGTTCGCCTGCAGAACTTAGGGAACGAACAACAGTCGCAGAAGATGGAGGCCCTCGGTCGCCTGGCGAGCGGCGTAGCCCACGATTTCAACAACCTGCTTGGTGTCATTGCTGGTTACGGAGAACTCCTCGGGAAGCAGCTCCACGACCAGCCACGCCTCAGCAAGTACTGCAGCGACATTCTGAAGGCAACCGAGCGCGCAGCAGCCCTCACTCGTCAGCTCCTCGCCTTTAGCCGCAAGCAGATCCTCCAGCCACAGGTTCTCGACCTGAACGCGGTGGTGGCGGACGTGGAGAAAATGCTGCGGCGGGTGATCGGTGAGGACATCCTGCTCGTCACCCTCCCCGCGCAGAATCTGGGGGCGGTCCGGGCCGATCCGGGGCAGATCGAGCAGGTCCTCCTGAACCTGGCCGTGAACGCGCGCGATGCCATGCCGCGGGGAGGGCGCCTGACAATTGAGACCGCCACCGTTGACCTCGACGCACTCTATGCCCGGTCGCGACCCGGGGTTGAGCCCGGTCCTCACGTGATGCTGGCTGTGAGCGACACGGGTCACGGCATGAAACAGGAGATCCTGGACCACATTTTCGAGCCCTTCTTTACGACCAAAGAGGCGGGTAAGGGTACGGGCCTCGGACTGGCCACCGTCCACGGGATCGTCAGGCAGAGTGGTGGCCACATCTGGGCCTACAGCGAGCCCGAGCACGGAGCGACGTTCAAGGTCTATCTCCCGCGGGTCGGCACGGTGGGGGCCGTAGCCGCCCCGGAGAAGCCCGAGCGGGAACTGCCGCGCGGTGCAGAGACGGTACTCCTCGTCGAGGATGAGTCCGTCCTGCGGGAGATGGTCCGCGAGTGTCTGGAAGCGAGCGGCTATACGGTCCTGGAGGCGCGTCAGGCCGCGCACGCCCTAGAGATCGCCCAGGCGCACTCCGGGCCCATCCACCTCCTGATTACCGATGTGGTCATGCCCGGGATGAGCGGACGCAAGCTGGCCCAGAGCCTGGCCGTCTCTCATCCCGAGACCACGGTCCTCTACATGTCGGGCTACACGGACGACGCGGTTGTTCTCCATGGTGTCCTCGCGGAGGACATGGCGTTCCTTCAGAAACCGTTCACGATCCGCGCGCTCGCGCAAAAGGTGCGCGCCATTCTCGACGAGCGCTGAGAGCTCCCCGCCTCCCGTCCCCGGGAGCGGCGTCCAACGCGCGGCAGGGCGGCTGTGCGTCCCTGCCGTCAGTCCTCTCGCCTCGGTCCAGAGAGGAGGCGGGGTGGCAGGGTAGGGAGCCCCTTCAGATCATCGCGAGCGGGAGGCTCGCCGCGGCGCCAGGCGCGGGCGTTGGTCTCTGGCGAGGGAGGTCTGTCAGCCTCGGGTGGCGGCGCGGTCCCCGTATCCCAGGCGCTCGCGGGTCACGGTTTGACCAGGCGATAACTCACGAAGGCCAGCGATTGACTGTCCGGAGACCAGGAGGGGACGTTGATCGTTCCCTGACCGCCAAAGAGGCGGGCGAGAACCCGCGGTTCCCCGCCCGCGAGCGGCATGATCCGCAGGGCCACGTCCTGGTTGGGCGGATGCCCTTGGACACCTTTGCCGTAGGAGAGGAAGGCCACCCACTGCCCGTCTGGAGAGGGGTGGGGGAACCAGTCCTCATACTCCTCATCGAACGTCGCCTGCCTCTGGTCGGAGCCGTCGGCGCCCATCCGCCAGATTCTCATGCGGCCGGTCCGGTCCGAGTTGAAGAAAATTGTCTTCCCGTCCGGCGCATAGTCCGGGCCGTCGTCGAGGCCGGCCGCCGTGGTAAGACGCTTTTCGTCCGTCGATCGTTCGCCGTCGGCGGAGATGGCGTAGACATCGAACTCGCCGCTGCGCCGCGCGCAGTAGGCGAGGGTCTTCCCGTCGGGAGACCAGCCGTGCCAGTAGGACGGGCCGAGAGCCGTGACTTGGCGAGGCTCCCCTCCCCCCGCGGGCACGACGTAGATGAGCGAGTCCGGGCCGGGCGAGTGGCTGATGGCGAGCCAACGCCCGTCAGGAGACAGGCCGTGGTCGTTGTTCAGGCGGTCGGCCACTCCCGTGTCCACGAGACGCGGCTGGCCACCCTCCCGCGGCAGGGTCAGCAGGCGCCCGCCCCGGTTGAAGATAAACGACCGACCATCACGCGACCAGTTGGGGGCCTCGATGTGCTCCCGAGCGGTGTAGACCGCCTCGCGCTCGCCGTTTCCGATGGAAATCACTTCCAGCCGGCTCTCCAGGACACGTGCCGCCTCCGGCGTGGAGCCGAGGGTCTCCAGGCTGACCCGGGAGAAAGAGGCGGTGGCGAGGGCCGCCGCCTCGTGCGCACACGCGGCGAGCCCCGCATAGACGGGGTCGGGAAGAGCGACCGTCACCGAACCCACGGGCTGGAACGCCTTCCCCTCGTGGGCCACGGAGAGGCTGAAGAGGTCTCCCGTCCGTTCGAGACGGATCGTGGCGGGAGCCCTAACCGGAGAACGCACCTCGAGGGTGGGACCGCCCCTTACGAGCCGGTACTGGAGGGAGATGAGCCCGTCCGCATGCACCACGCCGTCCGCATAGGGTGCATCGGACTCGACTCCAGCGCGGACCATCCAGCCCGCCTTGCGGTGTGCGTTTCCCTCCCGCTCCGGAAAGCTCACCTCCGCGGTCAGGATCAGATCCCCCGAGAGTCGCCGCCATGCGAAGTGGAAGGCGTCCTGCGCCCCCCACATGTTCTCCCCGCTCGCCGTGACACGGTACTCCCCCTTGTCGGTATCGAAGAGCAGCGAGCCCGGGCGCCGCGTCTCCCCGACGTCACCGTGCCCCTCGAAGACGCTTCGCTCCGGCCCCGGCGAGGGGATAGCCAGGGATGACCACCCCAGGAGGATCAAGCCAAAAATGTAGCACCTCATGCAGTCTCCACTTTTCAGATGGAGTCTACCTCAGCGCGGTGTTCACTTCCCTCCCAACCCCTGCCCGTGGTCGGCCTCTCCCGGGAATCGCCGGATACACTTTCCGCCGGTGTGCTCGTCGATCACCCGGTCTGGTTACTCCGCACTCCTTTAAACCGCGAAATGCGGGTAAAGAAATCGTATTGAACCGAATCGGCGCGCCAATCATTCTTAGCGCGCATGGTGCGTGTGCTTGTAGCCGACGACAGCGAGCCATTGCGCACTATGTTCCAAGAGACCCTGATCGGCGAGGGCTTTGAAGTCGTGGCGGCCACGGACGGCCAGGAGGCCCTCGATCTCTTCCACGCCGCCGGTCCGTTCGACCTCGTCCTCCTTGACGGCGACATGCCCCGCCTCACGGGCCGCGAAGTCGCCCGGAAGCTGAGAGCGGACGGCTTCGGCCTCCCGGTGGTGATTGTCAGCGGCACCGTCCACATCAGCGAAGCCGAGGCCCGGGCGTTAGGCGTTACCTTCCTCCTCAAGCCTGTGCCACCTAACGATCTCGTGCGCGAACTCCGTCGCCTCTTGGGCCCCCCGCGGCCCTAAGGGGGGAGGAGTGGCACAGCCCCTTGCACGCCCTTGAGCCCCGATTGTTACTTGTCGAGCATTGGCTGATGCCGGGGTCGCGGGGGAACCCCGTGCGGGGATCCCACACAAGTCCTGCCGCCGGCCCCTCTCTCCAACGAGATCGGCTGAAGCCAGTCGAACGAGCTTGGCTTTTGCCCGGTCAGTAGTTGGAGGTCCGGAAGGTGAACATGACTCGCTCGCCGGGGCGCCCGCTCAACCGGAACACCAGCGCATCGCCCGACACCTCGGTCACGCTTCCCGCCAGGACCCGTAGGCTGCCCGGGACGAAGTTGGCCGTGGATCCCAGCTCAAAGCGCCACGTTCCCGGCTTCCCCGCTCCTTGCAGGACCCGGGCTTCGAAGCGGTTCTCGCCGCGGTGACCGTAAGCCATGCCCGCCGACAGGCCCGGGCCCGCGAAGGCGGTGGCGGAGCTGTTGACCAGCACTTCGCCGCTCGCCCCGGGCACCTCTAGCTTGCTCGTCCAGACCAGTTGGTCGGTATTGGACGTCGATATGGTCGGGTCGGCCGCGATCACGATGTCGCGGTGGGCCTTGGGGTCGTTGCCAACCCCCGACGACTCGACTCGCATCCTCACGTTCCAGCATTGCAGGGGTTTGATTAATGTAAAGGCTGGCCGGACAAGGTCGTACATCGACCGGGGCCGACGCTGCTTAAGGCTGGCTGGAACCGGGCATGGGGACGCGGGGGGCGGCGGGATTAGGGTGAAGACCGGCCTCACACCATCGCTCGTCGAGCGCGGCCGGCGCCGCGAGGAACTGGATGTCAGCTGGGAAACGGGCCTCGCGCCCGCCATCCCAGGAGATGCGCTGGGACCGGTAATCCCGGCAAAGGGCGTCGTGATGTTCAGGAAATTGAACGTGACCTTGATGCTGCAGGGGCCGCCCAGAACGGCGGGCGGGGGGGGAGGCGGAGGAGTGGGGGGGAAGGCGAAGCGCGCCCCCGCCGCGACGTCTACGTTGTAGTGGAGTTTGGTGGGGCCCGTGCTCTGGCACATGTCGAACTCGACCTGCTGAGTGCCGGGCAGGAGCCACTGCTGGGCGTCGGAAGGGATCGTCACTCCGGCAACCCTGACGATGAAAACCGGGTTGAAAGGCACTGCCGCCGGGGTGGTGGGGGGGGTGGTGCCTGGCGTCGTCGCCGGCACCGTCGGCACTGAGGAACCCGCGGGTTGCGTCGTCGTGGTCGTGTTGCTGTTGCCGCTCGTGCCCAACGCGATCCCGCCCCCCACTATCGCGGCTCCCCCGGCCACCGCCGCCACCACGGTCGCCGTCCCGATCCCCCCCGTCGCAAACCCCGCGGGTACCGCCGGAAAGACCGTCACCGACGCGCTGGTCACGAAGGGCGCGACCGGCACGTCCTTCTTGCACTCGCTCTCGCTCCCCACTACCAGAGCCGCGTTGTCGACCGTCCGGTTCTCCGCGAATTTCTGGTCGAACGCGTTCACGTAGTAGAGGACCTTTTTTCCGATGAGCGCCTTTTTCGGCTTGGGAAGAATGCCCGCGTGGCAGGGGGCCTCTGACTTCATCTCAACGTAGTACCAGTTCGGAGGCCCGTCCGCGGCTCGGAAGTACACCCGCGCCCGGGCCATCTGGCTGGCGGGCGAGAAACAAGCATTCATCTTCGGGTACTTCTCGGCCACGATACATCCCACCGGCTTATGGTCGATGTTGAGACCCTGGGCCAGTACAGGCAGCGGTAAGAGCGTGAGCAGGAACGCGATTCCCCGCCGGATGGCGCGTGCAATCATGACTGGCCTCCAGACCTAACGCCGCGACCGGACACAAGAGCCTATGACCGGCCCAGCACCAAGGAAATTCTCGTAGGGCTGGATTCTAGCACCCCGTCCTGCTTTATTCTATGCGGACGATGAACGGAGGCAGGCCATGAAGCGAACGCAGAACGGACGGCGTGATTTCCTGAGGTCGTCCGCCGCCACCGCGGCCGGTCTGGCCGTGCTGTCGGCCTTCCCACGGAAGGTCTTGGGCGCCAACGAGCGGTTGCGTGTCGGACTCATCGGCTGTGGCGGGCGCGGCAACCACCTCCTCGGGGAGACGTTCAAGTCGGCGGGGGAGCTGAACGTCGAGGTCGCCGGCCTTTGTGACGTCTGGAGAGTCAACCTCGAGAAAGCAGCCGCGCGGGTGGCCGCGGAGCAGAACTCGAAACCGAGGACCTTCGCGCGGTTCCCCGACCTCCTGGCCATGAGCGACCTGGATGCGGTGATCATAGCCACCCCCGATTTCGCGCATACGCCTATCCTCATCGAGGCCACGAAGCTGAAGAAGCACGCTTTCGTGGAGAAACCGATGGCGACGGTGCTCGAGCACGCCAACACCGCGGTCAAGCTCGTGCGGGAGAACCAGACCATCGTCCAGGTCGGGACCCAGCGGCGAAGCGATCCCCGGCATCATGCCGGGGCCAAGCTGGTCCAATCCGGAATTCTGGGGAGGGTGACGGAGGTGGAGACCGCTTGGCACGACGCGTCCCCCCGCTGGGCACGCGACTTCAACGACATCCGGCACGAGGACGTGGACTGGGAGCAGTATTTGATGTTTCTCCCCAAGGAGCCCTGGAATCCGGCACGTTTCCGGCGATGGCACCTCTACAAGGACTTCACGGTGGGCACGCCGGGCCTGCTGGGGGCGCACTTGATCGATGTCGGTCTCTGGTTCATGGACGACCCCCTGCCGCGCTCGGCGGTGGCCCACGGCGGCGTCTACGTGTGGAAAGACGGACGCGAGCATGCGGACACGATCGAATGCGTTTTGGAGTACCCGAAGGGCTTTCTTCTCAAGTACGCAACCCGCCTCGGTAACAACAACCCTGTGCCGGAGGCGATCTTCTTCGGAACCAAGGGGACATTCGACACGGAGAGCTGGACGGCGCGGGGGACAGGCGGGGGCAAGGAGGCGCTGGCCCAGTCCGTGACCGTTCCGAAGCCGGCGACACCTGTCGCGGCCGCACCCGCCGGGGCGGGCACGCAACGGGGGGCGGCGGAGGATGCGGGCATCGCACAACCAGACCCCCGCATCGCGGGAGAGGGCCATGTCCGTAACTGGCTGGAGTGCCTTCGCTCGCGCAAGACGCCCAACGCCCCGATCGAGGTTGGGTACGCGCACTCGGTGGCCAGCATCATGTGCTTCAAGGCCTGGGAGAGCGGCCGGCGCCAAGTCTATGACCCTGCGAGCCAGCAGATCCGGCCCGCCTGAGACTCGATTACTCGCTTCCTTGCCTCCCCCCGTGCTCGCCGAGGGCTTTCCGGCCCCCGGAAAGGTGGGGAGCGGTCGTTTCTGGGGACCGGACCCGGGGACCGCTCCACTGACGGGCTGTCCGACTATCGGCCGGATCCGGACACTCTCGTGTCACCTCGGGGGCGGATCAGGGTGCCCCTGCCCACAACCCACTGGAAGGGAACGAGCGGACTCCGTGGCATGGGGACTGCTATAGGACAGGTAGGCACCGGCGCGGCGCCTGTCATCTTCGGCCTGGAGGGAGGCCGGAAGTCAGGCGCCCGCGCCGGGGGCCTGCGTCCCCACCCTGCTACCCCCTGAAGGGAACTGGCGTCTAACGAAGACGCGCGCCGATCCAGATCGTCCGGTGGACGGCGGTCAAGAACGTAGCCAGGGTCATGAGGGCCAGCATCCACACCACCACCGTCCCCGGGGGCAGTCGGAACCAGGTGGTGAGGGTGGGGTCGAGGAAGCAGACGAGGCACGTGAGCACGAGTCGCTCTCCCCGCTGCATCAGGCCCCCGGTGCAGAGGACCCCCAGGACCTCGCCCCGAGCCCGGGCGTAGCTGACGATCAGCGAACCGCCCATGGCGGCCGCGGCCAGGAAGGGCCCCCAAGCGCTTCCCCGAAGGTAGATCACGAACCCGAGGAAGGCGAACACCTCCACGAAGCGGTCGAATGTGCTGTCGACGAAGTCACCAAAGTCTGAGGCCACGCCGGTCAGGCGAGCGATGCGCCCGTCCAGGATATCCGCCACCCCCCCCAGGGCGATGGCCAAGCCCCCCAGCTCGAGGCGGCCGAGGGCGATAGCCACGCCGCTGGCCGCTCCCAGGGCCAGACCCAAGTAGTTGTAGAAGTCCGGGGTGAGGCCCAAGCGCAGAGAGAGGGTGGTGAGCGGGGTTAGGGCCCACATGAACCAGTGGAGGAGGAAGTCGCCCGCCCCCAGGAAGAGCTGCCCTCCCTTGCCCTGCTGGTCAGCGTCGGTCCGGGGCCCGCGCAGGGCATAGACGCCCATCGAGACAACTCCCAGGGCGAGGGTCGCGAGGAAGGCGAGAAAGGCGGTCGACACCGGGCTCGGTTTAAGCGGCCTTCACGAGGAAGGGGTCCTCAGCGCGACCGTCGCGAGAAGGGCCGCCACCAGTCGGTCCCCCCGGCGAAAGCCAGACCAAGAATGCCGATAGGCACGACCTGCAGGAGATGGTAGACGACGGCAAAAGCCAGGGCGTTCTCCTTTGGCACGCCAAACTCCACCAAGGCCAAGGTCGCGCTGATCTCGAGGGTGCCAATGTTCCCGGGCGGGGCGAGCGGAAAGGCCAGGGCCAGGTTCACCGCCACCAGTACCAGGAAGATCGCGGAGAGGGGCAGATCCAGCCCCACCGCCTTCATGGAGAGGGCGGTCACGTTCACCTCGAGGGTCCAGGCCACCAAGGAGACACCGAAGGAGGCGGCCAGGGCCTTCGGCTCTCGGCTGGCCAGGAGCCCGTGTCGCACCTTGGCCATGAACGCAGTGACCCGGGCCACGGCGTGACGGCGCGGGGAGCCGGCGGTCTCCGGGGCGCCTTCGCCCCGCGGCTGCAGGGCGAGGACCAGGATCGTGCCCAGGATGAAGAGGGCGAGGGCGAAGGCCCCGCCGGGCCGGATCCACAGCGGGACTCCGACGAAGAAGGGGAGCAGAGCCAGGCCGAGGAGCAACCCGGCGGCGTTAACCAGCTGGTCGAGGACGATGGACCCAATGATGGACGTCCGCGGCAAGCCGGTGTCGAGCCCGAGCCAATGGGCGCGGACCAGTTCGCCCGCTCGGGCCGGCATCACCGTGGAGACGGCGAAACCCACCACCATGGCCTTGAAGGCGTGGTAGATGTTGGCAACCTTGGACATGGGACGCACGAGGGCCAACCAGCGGGCAGAGGCGGCGAGGACGAAAACGAGGTTGACGGTGGCCGCCAGGATGATCCAGCCCACCTGAGCCGAGGCCACGGCTCGGGCCACTTGGCGCCAGTCCACGTCGTAGAAGGTCCAGGCGGCGGCGGCCAGGAGGACGCTCAGGCCGACCCCCCGCAGCACCCAGCGCCGGCGTCGCCCCTCCGCGGGGGCACTGCTGGAACCCGCGGGGAGCGGCGTTGGTAACATCGAGTCGGGTGCATCCATGGTGGCTAGCGCGTAGGCCAGGCTCTCGGCCTCCGGCTCCTCTACCTCGGTAGGAGTGAGGGACAACGCGCGGCCCTGTTCCGAGGACTCGTAGGCACGCGAGATCAGGCGCGTTACGTATACCGCTTCGTCTAGAGCCTCGGTACCCGTGTCGCTCCGGCGCACGCGGTCGGTGAAGTCGACGAGCAGCGGCGCGTACCACTCCGAATGTGAGGAGTTCTGGCTCATGCCCCCCGCGAAGGCGATCTCCTCGCGGGTCTCGGCGTGAATGCTCACCCGCTCATCGTCGCCCGTGATTTCGCCCCCCTCGCCCACGAAGCGGTAGTGGATTTCCCGGCGCCGCGCGGCCCAGGTCAGGCTCACCTGGGCCAGGCCCTCTCCGAAATCCAGGGTCACAAAGGCGGTGTCCTCCACCTCGTAGCCGTGGTGGAGAAGCGTCCGCACCGTAGCCTGGACGGTATCGGGTTCCCCCAGCACGGCGCGCAGCTGGTAGAAGATGTGGGCCCCGTGGTCCACGAGTATTCCGCCCCCGGCTAGGCTGCGGTCGGTGCGCCACTGAGGCTCCCAGTTCGGGTTCCCCGGGTTGGCGCCCATACGGTGGACCTCGTACTCGGCCAGGTAGACGCGACCAATGCGGGGCAGCAGGGCCTTCACCGCCTGCCACTGTGGGGAGTAATGGTATTGATGGCAGGGCTGGAAGACGACACCCGCTTCGCGCACCGCCCGCGCTATCCGGTCCGCGTCCTCGGGGGAGGAGGCCAGGGGCTTCTCGCAGACCAGATGGAGGCCACGGCGGCTCGATTCCTCCACCAAGAGCCGGTGGGTGAAGGGGGGGGTGCAGATGTCGCAGAAGTCGAGGGACTCCCGCTGGAGCAGGTCTTCCGCCCTCTCGTAGGTGCGCGCACGGGGGAAGAAGGCGCGGGCGTCCTCCCGGTTGCACGCGGAGAGGTCGGCCACGGCCACGATTTCGACCTCGTCGCCGAGGGCGCCGCTCGCCCATTGAGGCGCATGTCCGCGGAGCGCGATGTTCCCGGCCCCGAGTAGGGCTCCGCGCAGTTTCAACGCCACCCCCCGTCGCGGGAGGCCCAGGCGAACACCTCTTCGATGATTCCGAGGGCGGTCTCCGCCGAGGCCCGGTCCATGGAGAGCGCGGGGTTCACCCGGAAATGCGGGTTGTAGACCATGCTGATGAGCCCCCGCCGCAGGCATTCTTGGAAGAGCCGTGCGCAGAACTTCTTGTCCAGGGGTTCCTTCGTTTGGCGGTCCCGGACCAGCTCCAGTCCGATGAGCAAGCCCTTGCCCTGTACGTGGCCGATGAACTCGTGTCGCTGCTGCATCTCCCGGAACTTGCCGAGCATCCAATCGCCAAGGCGGGCGGCATTCTCTACCAGCCCCTCTTCCTCGATCACGGTCACGGAGGCGAGAGCGGCCGCCCCCGCCATGGGATTGGCCCCGTAGCTGGAGCTGGAGCCGGAAGGGTTGCCCCAGGGCGCGGCCTTGGTGATCTCGTCCGTGGAGGCGAGGCCGGAGACGGGGAACCCCGCCCCCAGTCCCTTGCCCATGGTGATCACGTCGGGGGTGGTGTCGGTGTGCTCACATCCGAACCAGCGGCCCGTGCGCCCGAAGCCAGTGATCATCTCATCGCTGATCAGAAGGGCGTGGTTCTCGCGGGCGATCTCCTGGATGATGGGCATGAACTCCGGAGGCGGGACGACGTTGCCGGCGGTGCCTTGAATGGGCTCGATCAGAACGGCGGCGAGGGCGCCGGTGGTGGAGTTCTTCACCACCTTGCGCGCGAACTGCGCGCATTCGATCCCACACGACGGGTATTTGAGGCCGAGCGGGCAGCGGTAGCAGTCGGCATAAGGCGTGAGGTAGGTGCCCGGGAGCGAGGGCCCGAGGCCGTTCTTGGTCCCGTCACCGATGAGGGACATGGTTCCCGCGGTCTTGCCGTGGAAGCCGCCCCAGAAGGACAGGAACTCATACTTCTTGGTGTGCGACTTGGCCAGCCGCAGCGCGGCCTCGACGGCTTCCGTTCCCCCCGAATACAGCTGGATCCGGGTGAGGCCCTTAGGGGTATGAGACGCGATCTTGGCCAAGGCCTTGGCCCGGCGGGCTGTCGTGAAGGACCCGACCGTCACCTCGTCTATCTGCTCCTTGAGGATCTGGCGGTAGCGCGGATGGGCGTGGCCGAGGGCGTTCACGCAGATGCCCGCGGCCAGGTCCAGGTAGCGGTTTCCGTCCACGTCTTCGACGAGGGAGCCTTCGGCACGCGCTACGGCAATCCCGGAGAGCGTGGCGATGGACTGGACGCCGGGAGCCAAGTTTTTCGACTCCGCGGCGACAAGGTCGCGGCTCTTGGGACCGGGAATCTCGGTAACGATGCGAGGCTCTTGAGAGATGGTGGCTTCGGCAGCTTTCGGCAATCTATCCCTAACCTCCGGCCCCACTGGGCCCGGACAAACTATGAATTATACCACACGGCCGTAAACCCAGTGGGACGCAGCGGGACGGCACGGAAAGGGCCCTAACGGCGCCCCGGAACGCGACGGGACGCAGTGGTCATAGCACACTTAGTTTACAGGGAGATCCGCCGTGAGGTCTAGAGCCGAGCCCGCGAAACTTTCCGGCTGAGCTCAACCCGGCCCCTCCGACCCGCCGGGGTTCCGCTGCGCCTCGTGGCGGGGCTGCCAGGGGCCTTCCCACACGGTCTTAGCGGGCCGCCTTGAAGGCTTTCCAGAACGCATCCCAAAAGGGTACCCAAAACGACAGGGTGAACGAGACTACGAACGCGGCCGCAAATGCGGCCCCGAAGCCTAGCAGCCCCCGGACCCAGGGTTTCATCTCAGGCGCGTACCGCCGGAGCAAGAACTCCGTGCCCAAACCGACCAGCATGCCCCCGACTATCCACGGCATCAGTCTCTCCTCTTGGAAGGCGATGCTACGCCTCCCGACACCCCCGTGGGCACCGGAGTCACAAGGCCGACCAGACCTGCGAAACTCGGGGCTCCACAACTGGGAGATCAGGGGGAACTCCCCCCCTTCTGATGTACGGCACGTTCCGGACCGTCTGACCCGCCGGGTAGAATCACGCGGTCTTCGCCGACCTGAACCCCCGCAGGAAGTTTGTGGTCTCGTCCTCGAACCACTTGACCGCTTGATCTACCCTGTCGAGGTCAGCCTCTGTCAGCCACAAGTCGTCACGCGTACGGGGGTGCGTCACTCGATTGCGGATCACGATGGCGTCCATGAATGCACGCCAACCGTCATCCTGGAAGTTTGGATCGAAAGGAGGATCCGCGCAGCGACCAAGTAGCTTAAGGAGGAAGCGCACGCTTTCTTTCAGACGCAAGGGCCTCCGAACAGGCCGCGCTCTGGCCTTCGCGTCAAGCTGAAACTGCACCTCGTGGAGGACGAAGACCTCGGGCACGCTTAGCTTGACACGCCCCGTCTCGTTGGCAGCAAGCAGGAGATGCTTGTGGGCATGAGTCATTCCCTCCACAAAAGCCAACATCACCCGGACGTATGCTCGGCGAGCGGAGCCAGCCTCATTATCACCGGCGTCAACCTGAGCGGCGGCCCACTCGCGGTCAGCCGTGAGCCCATAGGCTAGGACGCCAAAGCGCATCAGTGCTCGACCGACCGGGTCGAGTTTCGACTCGTCGATCTCGATCACCATGTCTGCGCCGTCTGAAACCGACGCGGCTGTCCGCGAGTCCGGTAGCGGTCAGCGTGGCCCGGTCACTGCCGCTGGGGTGCTAGTCGGTTACTCTCTGCACCGAGAAGGCAAACTGCAAGTCACTCCCGAAGACCTTGAACGACTCGGCGTTCCTCAGGTTATACAGGCCCTCACGGATGTTGTCGTAGGTACCCTTGTGCTCGATGGAGCGACCGTAGCCGAGCCCCAGAGCAACGAATCCTGGCTCTCGCGGAGCGAAGGTCTCTATCGGGTCTTGCCCCTTTTGATCTACGCTGAACGGGTACCACCTATCGGCTTTCCACAGCATGCAACCCTCCTGGTGCAACTCAATCGCTCCAAACCCTACACGCAATCGTAGCACGCGGCCAGGTGACTTAGCGCCGTGCTAGAGTCAAAGGCGCAACGCATTGGGAAAGAAAGCACCACCGCCAGCGTGCCTTCGAGGCAACGGAAGGGGAGCCCTAATGTGACCGACCACGACGCCCAAGTTCAGCAGCGAGCCATCAAAGCTCTCTGGCCCAGCAGCGAGGACCCAGCGTTCCCGTTCAAGACCTTCACCGTCTGGGGGCTGCTCGCAGACCTCATTGCCCTTGGCGTGATCCTGGCGATGTTCAGAGTTTGCACCACGCCGTTCGAGACGGTAGTCATCGCTGGTTTGATCCTGCTTTACAACCGCGTCCTGTCGTCCGTCGTGTCCATAGGTCGTGCCTCATTAGATTATGCGCTGGACCGGGAAGTTGAGTTTGTTCACCTATTGAGACTTCTTAACGACCCCGAGGCGCATAGGTTCGAGGAGGACATCAAGGAAGCGGCTCGCATCGTTCGCTCTCGTAAGGCGAACGTGCCGTACCACATCGACAGCGTATTCCGGGCGGTTACATCGCTCATCGCGTTATGGAAGCTCGCTGCAGCCATTTGGCCCCAGTAGTGGAGGCCGACTAACGGGAGCTCAGCGCAGGATCGCGAACGTCGCTGACGCCACTGCTGCCGTAAACAGAAGGAGACCGCCCGCACAGCCTCCGCCCTTGGAGGACCGCAGTCCTCCCGCCGGGACGACCAAGACCTTGGGCTGGCCGTACTGTTCGTCATGAGCGGCTCTTGTAAAGCGAGCAAGGGTCTGCGCGTTGTCGATGAACCGCCGCAGCCATTCCTCCCGGTCCCCGCCGGCGGTGTCCCGAGTAGTCTCGACCAGAAGGTTCTCGATGCGATGCGGCTCCATGAACCACTGCGTGGGGACGAGCATCGGACCGGCGACGTTCATCCAGGGTCTCGGCATTAGGCTTTCGATGACGGCCTGGTACATCGTCGCCAGCTCCTGAATCGTGACCCCGTGCTGCCGAAGTGGCGGAGCGACGGAGCGGTCAGTCCAGACCTTGGTGACAAACTTCCAGATTAGGTCCCGACCAATCTGATCGTCTGGACGGCCGCCCAGCGTGAGGTGTTCTCGTAGCCGGTGCTCGGCCATGCTGATGGTCATTTTTCCCATGCTGCACCTCTTGCGTCCCGCGTCGTGTTACCAGGATCGTGGCACTCGCCCGACTACTGCCGGCTAGTCTGAGGTCGGCTCGTAGAGGAACTAGGGCTTTAGCTGATTGATGCGGATGATCAAACTGGTCAACTGCCTCAGCAGATGCTCAAACGCGGAATCGGCCGCAACGCGATCCCTGGGCGCCAGTGGAATCGCGCTAGTTGCTGCGCGCCAGAACTTGAGGCGCGTCCGGCCGATTTCAGTTACCAGGGCAGGCAACTCACCCTGAATCTTGCATTCCGCGAACAGCGCAGTGAGACCTTGGACCTTCACATCAAGAATCTTCAGGCGGCGGTTTAGTGCTCTCTGGAACTTCGCCTGTGTCGGTTCACCTTCTAGCTCATCCAGGG
>DATMML010000069.1 GCA_035570235.1 Vicinamibacteria bacterium
GGCAAGATCACGGTCACGATCCAGGAGAACACATCCATCACAACGACCGTCTCGAGCAACGGAACGTTCGAGCTGGACGGGGTTCCCGACGGCCAGTTCACGCTCGTCTTCTCGAGCACCACGACCGTACTCGGGACAGTCACGGTACCCGGGGGAGCTACCCAGGAGATTCACATCGTGGTAAACGTGACTGTGAACATCGTCGTGACCGTCAAGATCGAGATCGATGGTCATGACGTTCCGATTCCGCACCCGAGTCCGGGCCACGACAACGACGACTAGTCCCATCGTGTAACCCGACTCGGTAAGGACCGGCCGCCCTCCCCGGGCGGCCGGTCCTGTCTAGTCACGAGGACGCTCCGAGACACCCCGCCGGGGAGACTGAAGAGGCGACCCGCATATGAGACGCGCCTTCGTAGTCCTGTGGCTGCTGACGCTTCCCGTCGTCACGATGGCTGACGAGCCTCCGGCCAAGCCGAGGTCCGGCAACCGCCAGCCGACCGCGACGAGACGGCGCCAGGGCCCCGATGTCTTCGGCGGCTTCTCTTACACGCACGCCGGCCAGGCGAACCTCAAGGGGTGGCACCTCTCGGGGGCTATCCCCTTCGGCGGTCATCTCCTCGGAGGTTCGGTCCGGATAGCGGCCGACTTGAGCGGACACTACGGCTCGTTCGCCGGCGCCGACCTCAACCAGCTCACGTTTCTGGCCGGCCCCCGGATCGCATGGAACCGCGGTCGGCTGAGCCCCTTTGGGCAGGTTCTGGTGGGCGGCGCGCGGACGGGGACCAGCATAACGACGCCCCAGGTCCTCAGCGGCAGCAGCACGGCGTGGGGCGGCGCGCTCGGAGCGGGGGCCGACTACGGGCTCAACCGGCGCTGGGCCGCCCGCGCCCAGGCCGACCTACTCCTGCTTCATGGACAGGGCGTGTGGGATACCAACCCCCGCCTGTCACTAGGAGCCGTCTACCGCTTCGGCCACTGAGGTGATCGCGGAGGGACCGCGTCTGCGGGCCCTGGCCGCCCGGGCCTTCGCACCCGTGGACGCCGCGTCGCTCGTCTGCTTCCGGGTGGCTTTTGGGGCGGTAATGGCCTGGGAGACCGTCCGCTACTTCCGTAATGGTTGGATCGCGGCTGACTATATCGAGCCCGGGTTCCACTTCAAGTACCTCGGCTTTGACTGGGTGAGGCCCTGGCCGGGCGTGGGAATGTACGTGCACTTCGCCGTGCTCAGCCTCGCGGTTCTGGGCGTCGCCCTGGGGTTCGCCTACCGGCTGAACGCAGTCGTGTTCTTCCTTGGGTTCACCTACATCTTCCTCCTGGACCAGGCCTACTATCTCAACCACTTCTACCTAATCGTCCTCCTGGCTCTTTCGCTCGTCTTTCTGCCCGTACGGGGGGCTCTCTCCCTCGACGCCGTGCTCCGGCCCCGTCTGCGCTCGGACACGGCCCCGGCCTGGGCCTTGTGGCTCTTGAGGGTGCAGATCGGCATCCCGTATGTCTACGGCGGCCTGGCCAAGCTCAACCACGACTGGCTGCGCGGGGAGCCGATGCGCATGTGGCTGGCAGAGCGTACGCAACTCCCCCTGCTCGGCCGCTTCTTCACGGAAGAGTGGATGGTGTTCGCCTTCGCTTACGGCGGCCTCCTCCTCGACCTGCTCATCGTGCCCTTCCTGCTCTGGTCACGCACCCGGTTGTGGGCCTTCATCGTCGGCCTCGCCTTCCATGGCCTGAATTCAGTCCTCTTCGAGATCGGCGTCTTCCCCTGGCTGATGATGGCGGCGACAACGATCTTCTTCCCTCCGGAGTGGCCGCGGCGGCTAGGCCTGCTGCCGCCGCGCCGGCAAGCGGGCCCGGACCCAACGGTCGCGAACCCGCCGCGGGGTAGGTGGCCGATCCTTGCCGCGGTGGCCGCGTACCTGGCCGTCCAGGTGCTCGTCCCCCTCCGGCACTACGCCTACCCCGGCAACGTGAGCTGGACGGAGGAAGGGCATCGGTTCTCCTGGCACATGCGGCTCCGCGACAAGGAGTCGGATGCGCGGTTCCTCGTAACCGACCTCGATCAGGGGGCGACCTGGACGGTGGAACCCTCTGCCTACCTCACGGAGCGGCAGGCCCGCGTCATGGCCGGGAGGCCAGACATGATCCTCCAGTTTGCGCATCACCTGGCCGGGGAGCTGCGACGTTCTGGGCACTCCCAGGTGGAGGTGCGCGCCCGAGTCATGGCCTCCCTCAACGGACGCCCGCCCCAGCTCCTCGTGGATCCCGACGTCGACCTGGCCCGTCAGCCGCGCGGCCTCGCCCCGGCGCCCTGGATCCTGCCCCTCCGCGAGCCGCTCTCCAGCCGCTCACCGCCTCTCCGACGGACATCCTCGTCGTGACCAGGCGGGAGTTTGGCCGGCACCTTGCCAGGGATGATGACCGAGATCAGCTCGAGGCGTCCGACCTTCCTGATCTTCCAAGCATCCAGCCCGCCCTAGAGTGCGTCGCGGTACTGCTCGAGGGCGACCCGCACGAGTTGACTGCGCGTGCGAACGCCGGCCTTCTTGAAGAGCTGTTGGAGAGTCCCCTTCACGGCGGTCTCGGAGACGGCCAGGCGGTCCGCAATCTCCTTGTTGGTGAGTCCGTCGAGCACGAAAGAGATGACCTGGCGCTCGCGGGGGGTCAGTTCCTTGGGCCGTGGGTGGCTCGATTCCCCGGCCATTGTTTGCACGGCCTGGTCGAGCAGGTCTTGCTCGAAGCACACCTTTCCAGCCGCTACGTCGCGGATGCTCTGGCAAAGCGATACCGGAGGCTCGTGCTTGAGGAAGATGCCCGCCACGCCGCCACGTATCAGCTCGGAGGCCTCCCGGGGTGTGACTCCCGCGGTGACCACCAAGATCTTGCCCAAGAATCCACTGGCGCGGAGCTGACGCAGCAGCTCAGCCCCGTTCTCCTGTCCGAGGTCGTAGTCGAGCAACAGCACATCCACCTGGGTCCGGGCCAGAAGGCGGAGGCACTCCGCAGACCCGGCGCAATCGCCGACCACGGCGAACTCTGGATCCGCGGCAAGCAGGCGCGCCACGCTCTCCCTGAAGAGCGTGTGGTCATCCACGAGCAGGATGCGAATCGGCGTCGCCGGCGTCATCAGAGCTTGTCTCCTCCTCCGACTTCATTGCGTCCAGGGTCACCATGAAACACGACCCGCGCTCGCTCGGTTCGTAGGCCAGGTCACCACCGAAGCTCCGGAGGATGCTGCGCGAGACGTAGAGTCCGAGGCCGGTGCCGCCCGGGGTCCGCTGGAAGGGACGGAAGAGCCTGGCGGGGGAGGTTAGGCCGGGACCCGTGTCGGTGAACCGGACCAGCACCGGCCCACCCTTGGACACGGCGGAGACGGAGAGCAGCTTCTCGACCGAACACTCCATGGCGCGTTGGCTGTTACGGGCCAGATTCAGGAACGCCTGCAGGAGTCCATAGCGGTCCGCCCAGACCATGGGCAGGCTGGGAGGGGTCTCCCAGCGGATCTGCATTCCGGCGTCGTGGTAGCCGGGCTCGATAAGGACCCGAAGCTCGTCGAGCAGGGCAGTGAGGTCTACCGCGCTCACGTCGGAATCGGACGATTTCAGCTCTAAGGAGGAGATCCGCTCGAGGCCCTCGATCACGGTGCCGAGGGCCTCGAAGTCCTGGTTGCCCTGGAGGGACTCGACCCGAGCCAGGTTCTTGTGCACCGCCAAAGCCGCGCCGCAGAGATTGCGGACCTCGTGGGAAACGGCGCTCATGAGGATGCGGGCGTTCTTGAGCAAGTGATGGAGGCTGAGCTCCTCCCGGCTGCGGAGGTCCTCGGATAGGTCGACCACGATGGCGGCCAGGCAAGGACCGCCCGTCGTCTGATAGGTCGAGAACCAGACCGCAGCCAGAAAGACCTCACCGTTGGCGCGCGCACCCTTGCACTGTAGGCTCGCTCGGTAGCTTCGCGAGGCGGGCGAGGCCACGACCCGGGCGAGTGAGGGAAGGTAGGCCAGGACCGACTGCCCGCCGAGAGGCTCCCCGTCCGGGGCGAAGAGCTGCTGGGCGGCCGCATTGGCCACCAGAATGTGCCCCTCGCCGTCGACGGTAATGATAGCCGCGGGACTCGTTTCGACCAGGATGCGCAGTTGCTGCTCGGCTTGCTCCCTTAGCGTGACTTGTTGCTCTACCTCGTCCAGGTGCTCCTGGGTGATCCGGCGATTGCGGAGCAGCTCGGCGATGAACATTCCCGTGCCGAGGAAGCCCGCCGAGGAAAGGACGAGGCGGGTCAGCGCGTCGCTGGGGGGAAGGTTGCTGAAGCTCTCCTGAAGGACAGCGCAGATGAGGGCCAGGACCGTGGTCTGCCAGCGCTTCAGATAACCGGCGGCCAGCATGATCGGGAAGAGGTAGAGAAAACCGATGGAAAGGTAGGGCTGTGTATACCAGTCCGCGAAGGCAATGGCGGCCAGGAGCAGGACAGCGATCGTGAGGGCGGCCCGGCGCTTGTCGGCCGAGTAGACGCGGGTTATGTCCACGAACCCATGATCGCACGTCCCTGGACGCCTTGATCTCCCCCGCCATAGAGCTCGGCAACGGTGCCCGAAAGATAGGAGGTTGCCTGAAAGATAGGGTTCCGGAAGTGCGTCCCACTACGTACAGTTGAGAGTTGCCACCTCCGGGGACTTGGGTCACATGAACTGCTCTCTACCGCTTGCCGGCCATCGCAGCCCACGCGAGACGGCTCTGCCGTCGTGCCGGCCGGGCTTACCCCTGCCGATGAGCGATACCACGCTCGATCGCCCGTTTCTTGGCGCTCGCGGTCGTCCCGCGGGCGGTAAGGAGCCAGGAAGAGCCTGGGTGAAATCGTGAAACTGCTGATCGAGAGGGTCTTGGGGCTGGCGAAAGCGAAGGCCGGAGCAAAGGATACCAGGAACCCCTGGATGCGACTTAAGAGAATGAAGAGCCGCCGCCTTAACCTAGACGGGGCGCATGCCGGTCCGGGACCAGCGGTCGCTGGCGACGAGCCGCGACCATACTGATTTCGTAACCCCGCTTCGGTAAGACTCTGCAGGGCACCCTACTTGCTCAGAGGCGCGCTATGGATCTATCAGCAAACCCGGAGGTCGCAATGGCCCATGACCGAGCACCTCTCCTTGGAGTCTGCCTGGCCCTTCTTGTTTCCCAGCTGCTGGTCTCCGCAGACAGCTGGGCAGACCCTGGAGAAGGGCCCACGGCCAGCCCCCACGAATCAAGCATTCCTTCCGCGGTGACGCTGCCCCCCAAGCTGACCCTCGACGAGGCCCTGCGGATCTTCCGGAGCCAGGGGCTGGACCTTCTCATCGCTGACGCCGCCGTGGAGAGCGCGCAGGGCGACGAGCGGATCGCCTCCGCCATCTATAACCCCTCGGTGGGCTTAGGGAGAGGCAGGAGCACGACGTACGACCCCGCCCAGTGTGCGATCCCGGGGTGCTCGGACGTCTACTATCAGGCAAGCGTCTCGGAGCAGGGTGCGATCTTCGACTTTCTGACCGGCAAGCGTCACCTGCGGGTGCGCGTGGCCAAGGCTGCCCTGGAGGCGGCGAAGCTCTCGCGGGTCGACGCGGAGCGGACCATCTCCTTCACCATCAAACAGCAATACGTGGCCACGGTCTTGGCCAAGGCGTCCCTGGAATTCGCTGGCCAGAGCGAGCAGTCCTCGGAGGAAACGCTGCGGCTAGTGGGGGTCCGGTACCGCGTGGGCGCGGTGTCCGAGGCGGACGTGGCCCGAGCCGAGAGCGCGAAGCTCGAGGCGGACCAAGCCTACGACCAGGCCCAACAGGCCCTGAGACAGGCGAAGGTGACTCTCGCCTTCTTGTTGGGCGCGCGCGGGACGCCCCAGGAATTCGACGTGGGGGATGAGTTTCTAAACGCCCGCGTGCCGGCGGCCTTGACCGCCGCCTCCCGGGAAAGCTTGCTCGAAGTCGCGCTCGCGGGGCGCCCCGATCTCAAGGCATTGGTTGCGCAGAAGGCGCGTGCGGCCGCGGCGGTCTCGCTCGCGAAGCGTCAGAGAATTCCCGACCTTCCTCTCACCGTCTCCTATTTCAAGGAAGGAACCGGACAGAATGCCATCTCTCCGCCGACGACGACCTTCTCCCTCTCTCTGACGGTTCCGCTCTTCTACCAGAACCAGGGGGAGGTGGCAAAAGCAAAGGCGGACTTGAAGACGCAAGAGCTGCAGTACGCCAAGCTTCAGGCCCAGGTGCTGAGCGACGTGGCCGGAGGCATGTCGGCGTTCCAAGGGGCGCGGAGCCGGGCGGAGCGGATGGAGTCGAGGCTGCTGGAGCGGACACAGCGAGCCAGGGACCTCGTGGGCATCCAGTACGAGAAGGGGGCGGCGTCGCTGCTCGAGCTCCTGGACGCCCAGCGGACCCTCATCGCGACCCACATCGAGCGCCTGCAGGACTTGAACGACTACTGGACGGCCGTCTTCCAACTGGAGCAGGCAGTGGGGGCCGAGCTGAGACAATGATCCACAGGAGCGCCCCCGCTCGTCGCCTTCTCCTTCCTTCCCTCTTCGGAGCATTTGGAGCCGGGACTTTCCGAGACGGCCCAGTCGGAACGCCGGCCTCCCATCGTCGGCCTTGGAGCCCTTGATCGAACGCGACCCCAGGCAGCCGGTTGCGAACGAGCAGAGGCTGCCCAAGGCAATTAGACCTGATTCGGGCGCCCGCCGTCAGGGTCGGACAAGCACGCTGAAGTTCAGGCCGAAATCGGCATTGCTGAGCAGGTTCTTGATCTTCTCGGTGAAGCCCACGTGCATTCGGGCGTGCGGCGAGAGCTCCATCCAGCCCGAGCCATGGATGATCCAGTGCATCCCGGGATAGGAATCGATGTTGCGGATGAGACGGGAGGCGGCGTCGGTCTCGGCTATCAAGCTGAAGCGGCGGCCGAGGCGCCATTCCACAGCGAGGAAGCCCCAGCCCCTGTATCGCTCGTACTCGATGCCGCGCACCAGGTCCCCGCCCTGGGCGGTTCCCCCTGCGCCCAGATAGAGGTCAAAAGGAGAACCCAGCCGGTGGGCGGCCACGACTTGAGCACCAAGCCCCAGGCCGTTGCCGTCAAAGGGTTCCGTGGCGGTGGGGAGGGCGGCACGTCCCGCGAGGGCGAGCGACCATCCGTCACGCCCGCCGTTCCGGAAGCGCCAGCGTCCCTCCAGCTCGAGCTCGCCGAGGCCAGAGCCCCGCTCGTCGTTCCACGAGAAGGCCTGGCCCGCGGTCGTGATCCCTTCCACACGGAACGCATTGTGGCGGAACAGGGGTCGGGCGTTGTCGGGCAGGTGGAGGAGTCGGTGCCAGGTGTCGATCAGACCGTCCAGGATGCCCCCTCCGCGCCACCGCACGGGGAGCCGCGCGCTCACGTCGAGATCGGCGGTCAGCCCGCGGCGTGCGGTTAAGTCGACCGTCCACGCCTCGCCGTCGATGAGAAACCGGCGGTCCCCGGGAAACTCACCAGGCACATCCTGAATGTAGGAGAACGTATTCGAGATCGCGAGGGCGGCGCCGAACGTCCAGCGCCCGCGGCCAAGCGTGTCCGGGGAGAGGGCGGGCAGGGTCAGCCGCGGCTGGGCGAGAAGCTGCTCGTCCCGGATCCCGGGCGGCCCTCGGCGTACACTGGGCTCAGTTGCCGCCCCGTCCTGACCGTATGTTGCGGTCCCGCTGAGAAGCGCAGCCACTCCGACCAAGAGACACTTCTTACTCCTTGGAGGCAACCGTCTTATCCCGGCACGGGGGCTGCTCGCGAGGGCGGACTCCCCTTGGTGGTGAGCACTGACGGGCGCAAGACCTCGGATCATGCGGCACATTGTCTTTCATGTTGCGCTGAGCGTCGCCACTGACCGTCTTTTTTTCAATCGACGGATCAGGTACGGCCTTCCGTTAGGCTCACGCGTCCAAGTGACGTGGACAAGCCCCCCGATGTCGCTTGGCAGTGAGCACGAAAGGGGGGCATCCTTTAGGCGGGTTCCAAGTGGTGGGGAGGAAGAGGATGAAGCACGCAACCCTGGCCTTCGCGGGATGCCTGGTCGGACTAGTCTCCGCATCCTCTTTGGCGGCCGGCGAGCTAAGGGGCCGCATTTTGGCCGAGGACAAGGCGGCGCCTGGGGTCACCGTGGCCGCGGTCCCCTTCGAGTCGCCGTTCGCGGAGGCCCGCCGAGAGGCGCGCGGCGAGAAATCACCCGGCCCCATCGCCTCCGCGACGACGCGTCCCGACGGCACGTTCAACCTCTCTCTCGCTCCGCCTGCGGGTGCGAACCCCGCGCCCACACTGGTGCGCCTCACGGTCAGCGGCAGCGGCCTCGCTCCGATTCTGCTGTATTCAGTGTTCGACACGACGGAAAACGCTGAGGTAGGCGATGTCGCCGTGGCCAAGGCCGCGGCGCTGGCGGGGAAGGTGGTAGACGGCAGAGGCGGGCCGATTGTGGGCGCGACGGTGACGCTCTGGAGCGGGTCCGGCCGAGTCGTCGGGCGTGACGGCTCACCCGTGCCAGTAACCACCACTACCGGCGCCGACGGCACCTTCCGGCTCAGCGACGCCGCCGAAAGGGGCAACCGGCTGCGCGTCGAGGCGCCGGGATTCGCGTTCGCAGAGATCGGCGGCGTTGCGTCCGGGGCCGTGCGACGGCCCATCACTCTTTCCCTCGGCCGTGCCCTTCCGGGCACGGCCCTTCGAGACGATCGGCGAACGCCCGCCGGCGGGAGCCTCGTCCGTTTCGAGGGACGGGGCGTGTCGCGTTGGTTCGAGGTGCGGCCCGATGGCTCCTTCCTCCTCTACGGCGTTCCTGCCGAAGTGGGGACGCTCGTGGTGGATGCCGGCGAGCGGGGTCAAGGCAGCGCGCCTCTCGAGGCTACGGCGGCTAAGGCGAGCGTGGTCGTGGCGCCACCGGCAACGCTCAAGGGCCGGGTTGTGGAGGCGTCCTCAGGGGCCCCGGTGCCCCGCCTGCGCGTCGTTGCCCGAAGCGGAGGGGCGCTGTTCGTGGGCCGCTCGGGTCCCGACGGCCACTACGAGATGCGCGGCCTGTCCGGCCGCACCTACCGGCTGGTCGTAGACGATGCCGCCTTCCTCCCCTGGAGCCGCGAAGGGGTGCGCGTCGCCCCCGGTGAGACGAAGTCGGAGGATGTCGCCCTTGGGAGGGCGGCCGCCCTCAGTGGTCGCGTCGTTGACGCGAACGGGGTCCCTATCGAAGGCGCCACCGGCCGTCTGGCTCGTGGCGGAGAGAACCGCTTCCGGGCGTTCCGGAGCGGCGCTCTTGGTAGTGCCGCCTTCCGAACGGCCCCTGACGGCTCTTTCAAGGCAACGCGCCTTCCCCCCGGCAACGGCCAGGTGCTTACCGTCCAGCATCCGGACTACGAAACGCGGACGATCGGCGGGGTCTCCCTCGCGATCGGCGCGACGTCTCGGCTCAACGTCGTGCTGCAAAGCGGGTTGTCCTTGCGGGGCGTGGTGAAGGACGAACGCGACCACCCAATCGTAGGCGCGGAGGTGCAGGTCATCCGTGATTTCAGGTTCCAGTCGCGGGGCGGCCAAGCCCAGTTCTCCTTTGTGGGTCCGGGCGCCACCGTGCGTCGCGAGACAACGCTCGACGGACGGTTCGAATTCAGGGGAGTGACGACGGGCGAATACCGGATGATGGTGACCAAGCGGGGCTGGGCACGCGAACAAATCCCCTCCGTGAAGGTCACGGACGGCAAGGCCCCTGAGCCGCTCGAGATCGTCCTTCGGCCCGGCGCCACGATCAGCGGCCACGTTCGCGAGAAGTCCGGCAGCGGCGCGGGGGGGTACCGCGTATACGCTCGTCCGGCCGGCGCCGCCGGAGGTGCACAGATGGGACTCTTCGGCGGTGCCGGCGGCGAGGAAGTCACGGGAGACGACGGATCATTCGTCATCGAGAGCGTCACCGCGGGCGAGGCCTACGACGTGCAGGCGTTCAGCAACGCCGGCATCGGGCCACGCAAGGCCGGGGTCGCGGTTCCTGCAGATGGGGTCGAGCTGACCGTTAGCGGTCGCGGGCGCATGCGGGGCGTGGTCCTCGACGCCGACAGCGGCCGACCCATCCGCGACTTCGAGGTGGCATACACGCAGTCGCGGGGGGGCAGCTTCGTGGTGCGGGTCGGCACAGTCGGAAGCCGTGGCCCGAACCAGGCGGTCGCTTTCCATGCCGAAGACGGAGTCTTCACCCTCGACGAGGTCGGGGCCGGAAAGTGGGAGGTCGAGGTCCGCGCCGAGGGCTATCAGGGCGGCCGCGCCGGGGGCGTGGCGGTGGAGGAGGGGGCCACGACTGAAGGCGTCGAGGTTCGCCTCTCGCGGGGAGGCATGATCTCCGGCCGGGTCATGGACGCACGCTCTGGCCGGCCGGTGCGCGACGCGGCCATTCGGGCCGCTCTTGCCGGGGACCATACACAGATGGTGTTTGGTCCCGGCGACGATGAGCGGCAGGCCTCAAGCGACGCGGACGGCCACTTCGAGATCCCGGGCCTCGCCGCGGGCAGCTATAGCGTCACCGCGACCCACCCGGAGTGGAGCGAAGCCACCGAGAAGGTCGAGCTGAAGGAAGGGGCGGTGGCGGTCGACATCCGCATGAATGCTGGCGCCACGATCGGGGGTGTCGTGGTGGGCGCCGGTCAACGCCCCGTGGGCGGGGCCTCCATTTCTCTGGACGCTACCGGCGGCGATCCCTTCGGAGAACAGTTTACAGTGGCGGATGACGCCGGCCGGTTTCGGTTTGAGCGATTGACGCCTGGGCGCTACACCGTAACCGCTTTGCTTCGTAGCCAGTCCAGTAGCCCCGCGGAAGTGGTGCTGGCGTCGACTGACGCCGCCCGAGAGGTGACGCTGTCGCTCGGCGTCGGCGCGCTGATTCGGGGCGTCGTCCAGGGGCTTGCCGAGGCCCAGCGAATCGGGGTCAATGTCAATGCGGGCGGCTCAGAGGATTTCTTCGCAACTACCCGGACGGAAGCAGGCGGCACGTTCGAGTTCTCGGGCGTGCCCGCTGGCCCGGTCAACCTAACGGCCTCCGCCGGCGACTTCCTCAACGGATCCCGCCGCGCGGGAACTCAGGTGATCGTCCCCGAGGGTCAGCTCGAGGTGTCGGCCGAGATCGTGTTCGCGCCGGGTTTCCGACTCGACGGCCACGTCAGTCGCGGCGGCAAAGCCGTGGTCGATGCGGTGGTCAATGCCTTCCCCGAAGCCGGGTCTGGGAGCGGCGGCTCGGCGCGCACCGACGAGGCCGGGGGGTTCGTGGTCGAAGGCCTCGTGGCGGGCACGTACAACGTCTCCGTGATGCCGCTTTCGGGCGGAGCTGCGATCCGCAAGACCGTCACGGTGAGCGGCGACACCAGCGTGGAACTCGACGCCCCCGCGGCGCGCCTCGCCGGCACCGTCGTCGAGCACGGCTCCGGGCGGCCCCTCGGGGATGCGCAGGTGCAGACCGTGGACCGGGGGAGCGGCTACGTGGCCATGAGCATGGCCACGTCCGACAGCAACGGCCGCTTCGCCCTCGAGGACCTCGAGCCGCGGCCGTACCAGGTCTCCGTCCAGAAGGCCGCGTACCAGGCGGAGACCAGGGAGCTGACCGCCGCCGAGCAGAGCGACGTCGTCATCGAGCTGAGACGAGGCGAGGGGGTCGGTGTCGTGGCGAAGGACGGGATCTATCTCACGCCCCTCCGGACCCTCGAGGTCCGTGTGCTCGACGCGCAAGGATTGGCGGTCTTCACGGGCGGCATCACGCTCGACAGCGAAGGCCAGGGTGAGATTCCGGCACTGCAACCGGGGATATACCAGCTCCGTGCTAGCTCCTCGGGTTACGCACCTCTCAGCTTGCCGTCGATCACCGTTCCTGCGTCGTCTGTTTCACTCACCTTCACGCCAGGGGGAACCGTCGAGGTCCATGCCGGGCCGGAGACCCTGGGGAAACCGGAGGCCAAGGGCCGGATCCTGTACCAGAACGAGTCCGTCTACCTCCCGTTCATCTACTCTACTGATGCCGAAATCCGCTTCAACTACCCGGTTCGGCGCCTGGAAAACGTCGCCCCCGGAACGTACGTGTTTGCTGTGGATGGCGGCGCCAGGCAGCCGTTCGAAGTTCGCGAGGGCGGCACAGCCGTGGTCACCCTGCCCTAGGCGGCGCGCGAGCCGTGTGTGTGCCCTCACGCTAGAGTCGGTTCGAGGACTTCAAGGGCAACCGCCATGAAAGCAGCACCGCTTTTGATCGTGCTCATGTCGTCGCTGGCTGCTGGAGCTGACCGCCTCCAAGACCCTCTCCGGGTATTCCTCCGAGACGGCGGCGGCATCAAATCGAACGAGACGTGCGTAGCTCGGATCCTGCCCGTGTTGAAGCGGAAGCTGGCCCGGGAGAGCACGATTCGAATGCTCGACTCCGAGGATACAGCGGAGGTGGTTGCCGTGGTCGACGAGTGTGCTACCTACAGCTTCGCGGACGGCACCTCTCCGGCGAAGGGCGGCCCCACGCCGCGCGCGGGTCCTGGAGGAACGTCGTATATAGACAAAGAGTATGGCGTCAAAACGGAAACGCACATGGAGTACGTGGTTACGGTAGGGCTCACCTACCGTGACCATCTTGTCGGCGTCTCCAATGACGGGGATGAGAAGTCGCTGAAAGCAGACGGTGAAGTCGTGGCCAAGAGGGTGCTCAAGTGGGCGAAGGCCAACCGCGCGCGCATTCGAGCCGGAGGGACGTGAAAGAGTCAGGAAGTCGTTCAGCGAGGACTGGATTGGAGGGATGTCATGATCCGAGCGCTGGCCGTCATGAGCCTCCCGGCGTTGCTGTTTACGGGGTTGGGGTTGGAATCGCCCGCCGCCAGTGGGCCCTGTACGGTGACGGAGCCGATCCGCGCGGAGCCGCCGCGGGATCCAAACGCGGACCCTTTCGGTACCGGGCCTTGGTACGTGAATGCTGATCAAAGCGTTTGGG
>DATMML010000070.1 GCA_035570235.1 Vicinamibacteria bacterium
CTGCCCTTCGTCGGCGGACTCCTGTGCCTCGCCCTCTACCCCCGCCACGGAGCGGCGACGGTGCTGAAGAGTTGGGAACTCCTCCTGACCCCGGCCATGAGGCACTCCAGCGACGCGCTCTGCCTCCAAGTGGATCTGGACGCGGCTCTTCTGGACCACGCCCACGAAGGAGCCATGAAGGCCCGCCAAGATGCGCAGATGGCGGAGGCGGTTCGGCTTCTCGAGCTGGCGTACTCGGTTGTGGAGCAGGCCACCCCGGACCGTCTGTCGCGGCTCCGGGCCATGAGCGTTTGCTGCCGGATGGCGGCGGCGATCGTGCCTCTTCCCCCCCTCCGGCCGGCGGACTTCCAGCTCCGACGGCTGGCGACGGGGGTGGGGCTAGCGGCCGCCCTTCACGATTTTCTGTTCACCAGCGCCGAGCGGTTCCGGCTCCGCCTCGGAGTGTTGCGCTTCGGATTTCGCCTCGTTCAGCGGGCCATGCGCCGCTCCACGGACCGCCTGAGGAGCTCCCCCGAGACCGCTCCCTCCTGGGCCGACTTCTCCTCCGCCAAGTCGGACTTCAAGCGCCTGGATCTGGACCACGCCCAGACCTTCCGGGCCCTCTTGGCCTCGCTGGCCGCCCAGGACGCGTTGGCTGTTCCCGCGCGTTCCTACTCCGCTACGGACTGAAGGCAGGAGAGCGGCCGGGCCTTAGGCGCGGCTGGGTGCGTCTGCTTGTCTCCTAAGCCACGCGCCCGTCACCCCTGGTCTCAATCGAACTCGCGCCGAGGGGTGGCTTGGTCCGCGCCTACGCGCCCCGGAGCGATCTCGGCCGCGAAGTAGTTCTCCCCGCGGATGGGCGCTCCCGCCATGCGGCGGAGGAGTGCGATCTGCCCCACGTGGCTGAGGGCGTCGGCGATAGGCCCTTGGAAGAGCTTCTCCGGGGGCGCGCCCAGGGCCTCGGCCGAGGCCAGGCGCTCGTCGAAAGCGCGGAGGGCGGCAAAAAAACGACTAATCTCCTCGTTCCAGGGGAGCGGTTCCGAGTCCTTCCAGACCCGCTCACCCCGAGAGAGGTGGAGCGCCCAGTCCAGGAGGTCGCCGACGTGGGCCAGGATCTGTCCAGGCGTGCGAGAGCTCGAGGATGCCCGGAAGGCGGCAAAGTCCGGCGGGGCACCCCGAACCGCCTTGCCCCCCCGATAAGCCAGGGTCGCCACCGTATGACGCAGGAGAGACACCCTTTCGTCGGTCATAACCGAGGCTAGGCTACCACAGGCCCTGGGCTCTGCCCCGTCCCGGGCGCGAGGCAACCCAGTGGCGCTGCTGACGCGGCGGGGGCAGGCCTCCTGCGGTGGCCGAGGGTGCGGGGTACATGTCACACTCGGGCCCGGAGGAGCCTATACCTCCGAGAGGGCGCCGTGCCGGCGCCTCAGGAGGACCAATTCCATGTCCCGATGGAGCACGCTCGTGATGCTGGTCTTGACGCTGATGGCGCCCGTGGCCGTGTGGGCGGGCACGGCGGCCGTTTCCTGTTGCTGCTCCTGCCCCGCGTGCCCGTGCGAGGGCCAGTGAGGCCCACCGCCCACGAGAGCTGAGCCGAGCCCCGGATGGACGACGCCCAGCGCCGAGAGCTCCAGCGGGCCATGACCCAGTTGGCGGACGGCGATCGGTCGGCGTTCCATCCGGTTTTCATCCTGGCCTGGCCGGTGGTCCGGACCTTCGCCCATTCCCTGCTCCGGGATGGCGCCGATGCCGAGGACGCGGCCCAGCAGGCGCTGCTCCGCTCTTTTGAGCGGGCCAGCCAGTTCGACCAGACTCGAGATGCTCTCGCCTGGCTACTGGGAATCGCCGCCTATGAGTGCCGGACCCTCCGTCGACGCCGGGGGCGGCAGCGTGAGGAGCCGCTGAGCGCCGCCTCCGATCGCGCGGCTGGAGTCCCGTCGCCCGAAGCCCGGGTCGTGAAGGAGGATCTCCAAAAGGCGGCCCGGGAGGTGCTCGCCTCTCTCGCCCCCAGCGACATCGAAACCATCGTGGCCGCCTTGGCTGAACCGCCGAGCCGCCCGCCGGTACTCACGGCCGCGGCCTTTCGCAAACGGCTGGAGCGAGCGCGCCGGCGGCTGCGCTCAGCCTGGGGAGCCAAGCATGGAACCTGCTGAAACCCTTGCCCTGGAACGGCGGGCCCGGCGGGCGTACGAGCGAGGGCGGCTTGGCCGCGCCTTCCTGCTCACGGCCTGGCTGCTCCCGGTGCTGGCCGCCATGATCGGGAGCTGCCGGGTCCTGGCGTTGTCCGGGGTGTCCGGTTCGTTGCTGATGCTGGCCGCGGTTGGCCTTTGGTGGCGGGGACAGGCCTATGGGCGCGCCGTCGGCCCCGGTGTCGGCGCGGGGCTGGTGCCCCTGGGGGCCACGATCTCCACCGCCGCTCTGGGCCACCTGGGCCCAGCCCTGACCTGCTGGCAGGTCTGTCTGACCATCTGCGTCACCGCGGGAGCCCTGGCCGGCCTGGTCGTGGGGCACCGGGCCGCTCAGCAAGGCTCGGATCGCCGTTCCTTCCTGGTGTCGGCAGGAGTGATAGCGGTCCTGGTGGGCGCACCCGGCTGCGCCTTCGCGGGTGCGGCGGGCATCATCGGCATGTCCCTGGGGCTAGCCGCCGTGAGCACGCCGCTGGCCCTACGCTCCTCGCTCCCGGCCCGCTAGCCGGGTGGGGCCCCTCTCTCCCTCGGCTCTTGCCGACGGCGGAAGGGAGGACGAGCCGACCTCCTACCGCGCTTTTTGTCGGGGAGAAGCTTGGGTGCGAGCTCCCGGATCTGGCCGGGGGGAATGTTCACCGCGCCCGGAAGTGATCGGCCTCGTGCTGGAAGGGGGGCAGGATCTCGGCGACGAAGATTCTCGGCGCGCTCGGCTCTTCCCTTGAGCTCTTCACGACGATGGTGGCAACCATGACGGACCCTCCTCCGCTCCCCAAGGCGATCCCTCGGGACGTTGACCTTGCTCCGTGGTAGCGCCCGCTCGATCGCTTCGCGGCCGCCGGGCTCAGGCGCACGCCCCTCGCTCGGCGCCGGCGCGCCGGGCGGGTGGTATAGTTCAAACATGAGCGTTACCGCGATGGCCGTTCTGGTTCTTGCGCTCTCCCCGCCCCCCAAGACCACGCTTCCCTTCATTGAGGACGACTACGCGAGAGGGCTGGCCGAGGCGCGGACCCGGAAGCTTCCCCTGTTCATCGAGGTTTGGGCACCCTGGTGACACACCTGCCGCTCGATGAGGGCATTCGTCTTCGGAGACGAGTCCCTTAAAGAGCAGGCCGGACGGTTCGTCTGGCTCTCGATCGACACCGAGAAGGAAATCAACGCCAAGGTTCAGCAGCGGTTTCCCATCGACGCCTGGCCCACGTTCCTGGTCCTGGACCCGAAGGACGAACGGGTCGCCCTGCGTTGGGTGGGCGGTGCGACGGTCACCCAGCTGCAGAAAATCCTCGAGGACGGACGTCTCGCCGTCCTCGGCAGCGCACCGGGGGGAGGGCCGGAACCGGCCTTCGCCCGCGCCGAGCGCCTCTACGGCCAGCGCAGCTTCGGGGAGGCCGCCAAGGCCTATGAAGAAGCGCTGAAGGCTGCGCCCAAGGACTGGCCGCGCTACTCGAGGGCGGTCGAATCTCTGCTCTTCGCGCTCTCAAGCACCTACGACTGCACCACATCGCTTCAGATCGCGCGGGAGGCGCTGCCGAGGCTGCGGGGGACGGCCTCCGCCCTCAGCGTGGGGGGGAGGGGCCTGGAGTGCGCCCTGGATCTGCCCAAGGCAGAGGCCGGCCGCCCGGACAGCGTCGCCTTCTTCGAGAAGGCCGCTCGGGAGGCGATCGCGGACGTGAAGCTCCTGGCCGCGGCCGACGATCGCTCGAGCCTCTACGGGGACCTCGTCCGGGCGCGGAAAGATGCGCACGACGAGGCGGGTGCCAAGGCCACCGCGGCCGAATGGGCGGCATTCCTGGAAGGAGAAGCGGCCAAGGCGGGGACGCCCGAGGCTCGCACGGTCTTCGATGCGCACAGGTTGTCGGCTTATCTCGAGCTCGGCGAGCCGCAGCGCGCCATTCCCATGCTCGAGGCCTCGGAGCGCGATTTCCCCCAGGACTACAACCCACCCGCCCGGCTGGGCGTGGCCTTCCGGGAGCTGAAACAGTGGGATGAGGCCTTGGCGGCGACGGACCGCGCTCTCGCCAAGGCCTACGGCCCGCGGAGCATCCGGATTCTGCTCACCCGGTCCGACATCCTGCTCGCGCGCGGGGACGCGGGAGGAGCGCGGGCGACACTCACGAAAGCGCTAGGCGCCGCGCGGGCTTTGCCGCCGGGGCAACGCTCGGAGCCGCTGATCGCATCGGTCCAGAAGAAGCTCGGCGCCCTCCCGCAGCAACCCTAGCAGGCCCAGGAGCCCGGGGGAGGAGCCACCCTCCGCCACCCTAACCACTCTCTCGAAGGGTTGGTTGGTCGCAGCCGCAACCGGTCGACAGGCAGATCTTCGCCGATATCGACGTATCCGGCAGCAGCGGAAACGGCGCCGCGCACCGCTCGTCCTAGATCGCATTGCGCACCAGATCTTCGAGGTAAGGCGGGTTTTGGTTTTGCGGTCCCACAACGAGCGCGTGGGGCCTTCCGTCGGCCCCCGTCAATCTGAGGCTCCACCACCAATGCCGAAAGGGCGGCGCGTGCCCTTCCGGCCCGAGCGGGGCCGGGCCGAGACGAATCCGCCAAGGACCACCGGGTAGATCCGCTACGGCTCGGGTCAGGGCCTCTGCGAGGGCCCGCCGAAACTCGACTTCGCCCACGTGAGCATCGATGACGACAGGTTGCTTCTGCGAGCTTTCCACCAGAGTGAGCCTCCCTCCCGCCTCAGCCTCTCTCCTGGACCTCCCACAAGCAGGAAGCGTGCCGCCGTAGGCGAGGAGAATAAAGTGCTCTCTATCAGTCACCAGAGCGTTGGGCCGCTTCCCTGCCTAGGTACCGAGATTCCTCTTCTTGCCCCTTCCCGATGGGCTTGCCCATGGGTCACGGCGATCGGCGCCAAGCCGCGGTGACCGCTGGGTCTTTGGGAGGTCGGGGCTTCCAAAGGCGTTGGCCTTGCGTCCGCATGTCTCTGGGGCCAATCCGTGACGTCAGACGTGCGCGCCCAGACCTGCCCCGCAGAAGAGGTTTCTCGCACGCACGTGCTGTTTGCCGGGAGCCGAGGGCGACGGAAGCGCCGGAGCTATTGGGTCCTCCTCCCCATGATGGTGGAGATACCCGACGTCCACACGTTCCCCGGAGGACCTCCGCTGATCCGCACCTCGCCCCCGAGGCTCGAGCTGTTCACGGTGGCCTCCAGGACAAACGTTTGGTAGCCCAGGATCGCTAGCCCCGAGACAGAGTTGCCCGATACCATGACTTCCCCCGCCTTGGGGATCGGGCCCTTACGGGCGTACGTAGGAATGCCCAACCACTAGGTCCGAGAGGACACCCTCGGCTGTGTCGAAGGCCACGGGAAGGCTCTCGCGCCGAGCGCCATCGGGTGTGTCGACAATGCGGAAGACATCAAAGTGAAGGTGTGGCGTGCTGGAATAGCCCGTGTTGCCCGACTGTGCGAGTGCTGTCCCCACCCCGACCGACTCTCGCAACCTGACGCGAACCGTATGAGGCTTGGAGTGTAAGTAGTTCCCGTAAGTCCCATCGGCGTGGCGAATGATCACATAGTTGCCGCACGGTTTGAGCTTGGGGTCCACCCCGCCGGCCTCGAAGTCATCACGCAAAGCCACTACTACCCCGGACCGTGCAGCCCTAACCGTAGAGCCTTCCGGGAGACCAAAGTCGATCGCATTCTCCGTCTCGGACCCGGGCCCGTGGCTGAAGGGCCCTAGACGACCCTGGATTACGACGACCGCTTGGTCGGGATCGTACGGCAATGCATAGACATGGCTCTCGTCGTGAACTCCGCCCCGCCGGCCGGGCAGCCACCGGTACCGAGTGGAGAAGAACCATTCCCGAAGCGGGTTGCTTGGTCGTAGCCGTACGAGGTCGACCGGTGCCCCTTCACCGATGTCCGCTGTAAATGGGAGCGGCGCGGAGGAGATGGTATTTGTTAGCTTCACGAACACCGTGATGGTGCCCTCAACAACCCCGCCGGTGACCTCGGCCGCCACCACCACGGCGCGGCGCTCGTCCTTCGTGAAAACCCGAATACCGGTGTTTCCACCACAGGGTTGAGTGCCTTCGATGGCTTCGGTGAGTTGAGTTCTGAGTGTTTGACCGCGGGCAGGTGAGAGCGCAAAAGCCACAAAGAGGAGGATCATGCACGATCGCAGGCTCGTCCCACGCATCCTGTGCCCTCGGGTCGACGCGGGAACGAATGCTAGCCAAAGTGGAGGCAAAGTCAACGAGGACGATGCAGCCTCGACGGTATGGGCGAGGGTTAGGCATGATCGCCACAGGGAGGCGGACATGCGCCAATTCCTCGGGGCCTCCCCCTGCCTTTCAGGTTAGGCGAGAACGGACGGTAACGTAGTGAGAGAGACGGATGAAGCTGGAGGCGGCGTCCGGATTTGAACCGAAGAATAGAGGTTTTGCAGGTCAGGATGAGGGACCAGACCAAGACGCGCCCGCAGGCACTACGCCAGACGACGCAAAGGATTTAGGCACCACTAGCGGCCAGACCATCTCACCCCTGTTTCGCGTTGATTCTGGTTCGTTCGGTCAGAGTCGCGTCAAAAGTCAGACGCCGCGGCTTGACGATCCTTTCCTTGCTACGTCCCGCCCGAAGGGTCGGGGTAGTGGTCATGGTTGCCATGGGATCACCGTCGTGGTACTTTCCCACTGTGGGAGAAGGGGTTATGGCGAGTGCGATTTCTTATCTCAGCGTCGACCAGAAGGGGCGGGCGACTCTGCCCGAGGAGGTGCGCGTATCGCTAGGTCTTCGACCAGGCGACTTCGTGCTCCTCGAAAAGACCGAGCGGGGAACCTACGAGCTCGTCCCGGCAGCCCTCGTGCCGCGGGACCAGCTCTGGTTTCACCATCCCGAGATGCAGGGCCGCATCCGTAAGGCGGAGGCTGATCTTACCGAAGGCCGAACCAAAGAGACCCGGACCGTCGGGGAGGCCCAGGCGCTTCTCGACGGCCTCAAGCGCAGACGCCGCGGGCCGCGCCGGTAAACAACGGCTTGGCGCCCAGGCCCGCGGTCCGGTCCGCCATTTGGACAGAACAGTGGTGGGACAGCTACGCGCGGCTAGCTGTCGACCGTCAGGCTTCTTGTGATCGCGTTGCCATGGCGCTGATCAAAGGAACCGACACGCCCGGCCTCAATGTGAAGCCGATCCTTCCCGACAAGCACTACCTCGAGGGTCGGATCAGCAGCGGTGATCGGATAGTGTTTCGCGTAGAAGGGAGCACGATCCACTTCATGGACGTCGTGAGGCATGACGACATTGGACGCTATGGGCGCCGCCCGCGACTCGCGCGCTAATGAGGCAGCCGCGTATCACCGAGAGGAATGCGGCAAAGTCGCGTCAGAGTCAGGAGCGGGTGGGGCCTCGGAGGAGACAGCGGAAGTCGCTGTGTATGAAATGACTGAGTTGGAGGTGGCGTCCGGATCTGAACCGGAGAATAGAAGTTTTGCAGAAGACGAGAGGGCCCCCGATCAAAGTAGACGGCGTTCGACCAACCCGACTCGACCCTCGGCGGAACACCAACTCTTACGAACATCCCCGCGTACGCCGCCCGACGCTCATTCCAAACCGCCGCGTTCGGTCTGGGGCAAGGCTGGGGCAAGCGGCACCTCCGTTGAGTACGCCAGGGTTTGTCCGCCTCTAGTCGTGGTCACCGCCGACCCGTAGGCCGGTTTGTCCGGGCCCATGATGTCCCGAGCTTAGCTCGGCCTCCAGAGGCGTCCTGGCCAGAAAGGGACGTCAACGGCACGCGAGCGCTGGGAATTAGATTGACCCCGCGTTGAAGCGCTCCTTGCACGCGGGACATATGCCGTGAGAGAACTCCGCCTCCGAGTGGTCGGCGATGTAGGCCTCGATCTCATTCCAGTAGCCGGCGTCATCGCGCACCTTCTTACACCAGGCGCAGGTGGGCAGCAGCCCGCGCAGCACCTTGACCTGGGCCAGCTCCTCGGAAACGCGGCGCTGCAGCTCCTGCTCTCGAGCGCGCAGCGCCCGCACCCGAAGCTCGAACGTCGTCCAGGCTGCGAGCACGACGGCGCCGGCGCAGAGCGTGTAGAACCACAGGGTCTGCCAAAAGTACGGTCGCACCGAGAAGTCCAGGGCGGCCGTGTCCGTGGCCCACACCCCATCCTCGTTGGCGGCTCGGACCGTGAACCGGTAGCGGCCGGGCCCCAGGAGCGAGTAGTGCGCAACCCGATCTGACCCGGCTCGAAAGAACGCAGACTCGAGGCCCGCGAGCCGGTGCTCGAACTGCACGCGCTCGGGGGCCGCGAAGCTCGGCGCGGTGTAGTGAATCTCCAGGTGGTGGGTGCCCGCGGGTAGATCGAGGCGGGCACCGGGTTCGAGACTCTGCCCGTCCGCCACGATCCCCTCGATCAGGACAGGCGCCGGCCGGGTGTTCAGGCCAATTCGTCGCGGGTCCACGACCGCCACGCCGGCGATCGTGGGAAACCACAGCCGCCCGTCCCGGCCCCGCCACGCCGACGGCTGAACGCCTCCGCTGCATTCCCGGTCGCGGAGTCCCTCAGCCTCGGTGATCCTGACCGGATGCAGAGGCCCCGCGCCCCCTTCGGCCGCCGCTGCGAGCTCGGCGCGGGCCACGCCAAAGATGCCTTCCCCGGACGACATCCACAGCCGTCCGATGCCGTCGTCGAGCACCGAGAGCACCGTGTCGCTGGGGAGACCCTGGGTCGAGGTGACGCCGGCGAGCCGACCAGCCCGAAGACGTTGAAGGCCTGCATGGATGGTACCGATCCAGACGGTACCGTTCGGATCAGTGAGTAGCGCGTCGACGTCTTCGGCGTGCGGCTTGCCATCGATCAGCACGCGGCGGACGACTCCTCCCTCGACGCGGGCCAGTCCCGACGATGTGCCCACCCAGATCACGCCGTCCGGACCCTGCGCCAGCGCCTTGACGGCGATCCGCTTGCCGTCTTCGGTCGCGACACCCTGCAGCGCGTCATCGACGACGCGAAAGAGCGCCCCTGACGTGCCAACCCAGATGCGGCCCTGGTTGTCCTCAAAGATGCAGCGCACCAGGTCCTCGTCGCCGCTCACGTTGACGCAACGGCTGCGCTCCGCCGTGAGGTGGCAAAGCCCGTGCGACTCGGTGGAGAACCACACCCGTCCGGATCGGTCTTCGAGCAGAGCAAACACGTTCTCGTGGGCAAGGGCGGGTTCGACCGTCGCCAGGCTCGCGCTTCCGCTGCGCAGGCGATTCAGGCCACCGCCATCGGTCCCGACCCAGATCGAGCCGTCGCGGCCTTCGGTCACAGTCCAGATAACGTCGTGGGTGAGTCCCTGGGCCCGCCCGTAGACCGCTGCCCGACCGTTTCGCAGTCGAACCAGGCCGCCCGCCTCCGTACCGATCCACAGGTTGCCGTCGGCATCCTCGGCGAGGGCGCGCGTGTGCTCGTCCGGCAGGCCCTCCGCGCGCCCCATCAGCTCCGGGCGCCCGCCGGCGACGCGTAGGAGGCCATCACGCGTCGCGGCCCAGACGTTGCCGTCGCGGTCCTGCTCGAGGGCCATCACGATCCGGCTGCCGGCGGCCGGCACTGTCTCGAACGCGCCCGCCTTTGAGCGCCGGGCCATCCCTTTCCCCGTACCGACCCAGACGTCGCCGCCGCGGTCCACGAGGACCGACAACACGTCGTCTGAGGGCAGGCCGTCGCGCACGGTGAAGCTCGACGTGGTCCCCGTACGGTCGACCCGTGCCAGGCCGTGAGCGGAGGCCAGCCAGAACCCGCCGGAGGGATCCCCGCGCAGCGCGCGATAGCTCTCGCCGTGCTGGCCCGGCGCCGCGCGGAGCGTCGCGTGGCCGTTCTCTAGACGCCAGACACCCTCAGCCGTCGTCGCCCAGAAGACCCCGTCGCCGTCCTCGTCCATGGATCCGATCGGCAGGTCGTGCAGGGCCGTCACCCGCTCAAAGGGTCCGCGGCCGCGAGCGTCGCCGACGGCGAGGCCGCGTGAAGTAGCGATCCACAGCCTCCCATCGCGCCCCTCGAGAAGCGCGCGTATTCCGTCCGACGGCAAGCCCGGGGCGTTTGCGCGATTGAAGACCGCGAAATGGGCGCCGTCGAACCGCACCAGTCCATCGGGCGTGGCGAGCCAGATGTAACCCGTGCGGGACGCAAGAACGGCCGAGACCCAGGCGCTGGGGAGCCCGTCGCGCTTGGCCCAGGCGCGCATCACATATTGGGTGGGCGATCTCCCCGGATCGAGCGCCGTTGCTGGCCCCACCGAGGCCGCGGCCACGAGGAGCGACAGCGCCGCCCTCACCCCCCCGGGCCCGCCTGGATGCGCCATGGTTAGAGGGAGTCTATACCTTCGGGCTGTCCAGCAGCTCACGGGCCTTGCCGAGGAGGCCTTCGGGAGTAAACGGCCTGCCGGGGAACGCCGACCCGCGGCTCAGGCCCCCCCGACTCGTCACGGCCTCGTTGCTGTAGCCGGAGATGTACAACACCTTCGCCTCCGGCCTCGTTGATGCGATCTCTTCGGCTGGGTGGTGTCCGGTCATTCCCGGCATGATGAGGTCGGTCACGATCAGGTGGATGGTCCCGGCGTGGGCGTCCGCAACTAGGAGGGCCTCCGCCCCGTTGCGGGCGGCGAGCACGGTGTATCCGTTGCCCTCGAGGGTCTCCGACAGCAACCCGCGTAGCGCCTCATCGTCTTCGACCAGGAGCACGGTCTCGCTGCTCCGTACCGACCGGGCGTGGCGCTCCTCCGGCAGCGAAACCGGATGTGGCCGGTCACGCCCGACCCTCGTGGAATCCTCGAGCTCCAGCGACCGGGTAACGAAGAGCTCCATCGAGAGACGGAGCGCATCGTCCCAGATGTCCTCGAAAGGCGGTGAGCCTATCCGCAGTATCCAGGGGGTCTGGAACGCCGCGAGGACGGCCGGGCCGGCCTACGGGGTCGCATCCCCGATCACCTCAGACCCACCGAGGTCCGCGACCTCGAACGTGCCGCGTCCCGCGCTCCGCGGCCATGGCGATGGTCGGGCACGAGCCCGAGAGCATCTCCGGCGGTACGAGATCACCTACGAGGCGATGCTCCGCGAGGCGGCGGACAAACTGGCCGCGTATCACCGAGCAGAATCCGTAAGTCGCGTCAGAGTCGGGAGCGAGCGGTGCCTCGGAGGAGCCAGCGGAAGTCGCGGTGTCCGAAGTGACTGCGTTGGAGGCGGCGTCCGGATTTGAACCGGAGAATAGAGGTTTTGCAGTTTGGCGCACGCGCGCCCGAACACAGGGAATCCAGCGCATTTCCAGGCGAATCGAGCGCTATATGTTGGGCTGGGGTGGGCTGGAAGAGGCCCGATTTGCCCGGGAGCGTTAGAGAATCGTTAGTGCCCGGCGGGCGGGCAGCGGGTCCGCTCGCCACCCACCCGGCCGCGGTCGTCTATCCCTTGGCTGCCTCCTTTTCGAGCGCCCCCAGCGCCACCACCAGCGAGAGCTCGGCGTGATCCACCCCGCACCTCGCGCAGACGCCTCGCAATGCCGACACTGCGTCCCCGCAAGAGTCCTCTAGCGCGGCGCGGAGCCACTCGGCGCAGTCGATCCCTGGCTCGTAGTTGTCCTCGAGATTCTCCCAAAGCAACTCCACGTCGAAGCCTCCTTCGCTCAGGCGATCCCACAGCTCCAGGGTGGCCTTGGTTTCCTCCTTCCCGGCCGTCGCTATCTCAGCGCGGCGGCAATCGTCACAGATGCCCTCCTGCTCGCATCCCGGTTCGTGTTCCGGAGTGTGTTGCGTCTTCATCTCTGTCATTGTGAGCGTCTCCTCCAATGTGGCCAGGGCGGCCGTACAAAGGACGAACGCCCGGCCGAAAACCAACCGAAAGAACGACCACGGCTCCAGCTTGGGTCAAATCTGAGCCGTGCACACAGGACATTCGATTGGCTCGTCATGGAACGTCATGGAATCGTGTCGAAAGTTAGCCCCTCGTCATGGGGCTCGTCATGGGGCTCGTCATGGGACCGATGGTCGGCTAGGGGCACGCGGACCCCCTGTCGGACCCTTCTCGCCACCCTTCCGTGCTACCTTCGCCAACAACGGCCGGATACATCCGGCGACAGGCTCTTGGGGTACCGATTGGGCGACGAAGAAAACAGAAAGGCACTGAACGTGGACATCAAGGTCGATGTCGGCCTCGATAAACTAATTGAGACGATAGGAGCCCACTTCGAACCACAGCGCATCGTCCGCGTCGCTCGCGCCGAAGCGGAGGCCGCGCTCATAAAAGACAACACCGGGGCCAAGCTTCTTGCCCGCGCCGAGAAGCGCGAACAACAGAGGAAGATTCGGCAGCAGCAGAACGTCGAGGCTATTGTCGGAGGAGCGGTGCCACTACTTCTCCCCGAGCACGTGTCCGGCGAGAAGGTCGACCCCGATTGGACAGCCGCATTCTTTGACTACGCGCAGGACGTTAGCGATGCGAAGATGCGAATCCTGTGGTCGAAGATCCTCGCAGGGGAGGTGTCGCAGCCCGGGACGTTTTCACGTCGCACGCTGGCCGCTGTTGGTCTGCTCTCCCAGGGAGACGCGGACTTGTTTACGGAATTCTGTTCGTATGTCTGGACGATCAATGGCTTCGGCTTTCACGTTCAGCCAGACCACACTAGAGCCGTACTGGAGGCGGCTGGAATCGAATTCGCTCATCTGACCCATCTTGCCTCCGTTGGCCTCGTGACCTTCGAATCGATAGTACTCATGCACGCGCGACTAGACGACCACAAGCCCAACCTCTTCGCGTACCAGGACCGCACGTTCGAGGCGACGATAGAACCCGGCACGGGCGGAGCACAGAGAGTGTCGGTAATACCCCTCACGACCGTCGGCACGGAGCTGGCACCGATATCTGGAGCGAAGTTCGACGAGCCTTATCTCACGCGGTGCCTCGCACAGTTCGAGGCCACAGGGATTCGGTGCACTCCAAAGTGAGATGAAGGAGGAGCTTTAGGACCCAGGCTCGTGGTCAGGAAAGGAGCACAAGCTCCTGCCCTTCGCGCAGACGGTGATCCGAAAAGAGGACAGCTTTATCCACGCGGTCGTCCGCTTCGAGCGCTGCCGCGTCGGCGTCGTCCTCCGGTTCGAGGAGAACCACCGTGCTCCCATCTACCGCGGTGAGCTTGTGAGTGCGCATCCAGAGATCATCGGCTGGCCCGGGGGCAATCGCAACCGAGCGGCCTATACGCCCGCAGGGACGACGCGCTCCCGCCGGCTGGGCCGGGGGCTGGGCCGGCCCCGGAGCGCGGCGGCTCCGGGCGGGAGCGCTGCCGGCCGGGGCGGGAGATCCGGGGCGGGGAAGCGCGGGGGTCGGTCTGGCTCTTGCGTGTATGCGCGCCCCGCAGTACCGTCCCGGTGGCTCCCCCCAAGCGAGGTGTGTGATGCGGAGGAATCGTATTGCGGTGGTGGTCGTAGCAGCCCTTTCGGCTGCCCCAGCGGGTGCCCAGATCGTCACGGAGATGACCCCGGCTACGATCGCCGAGGCCATCGCCGCGGGACAGGCCGACAAGAAGGCCGGTATGCACTTCCTGAAGACAAAGGGCATCGTTGTGGGCTTCTTCACCACGCCCTTCTCGCGCGTGGCCTCGGCGGCGCAGCACGCGAAGGCGCTTTACAAGCCCTTCAGCGAAGCGGACGTGACACCCGATATGACTGTGCCACAACTGGAGGTCTTCGCCGGGTCCGTAGCTGTGAGTTCGCCTCTGCCTCCCGGGGTCGGTAACGTAGAGGCAGTTCTCATCATGCCGAAGGGCGCGAAAGATGTCAGCATGGCCATACACCCTGCCAAGACATCGGAAGTGTCGGAAGAGTACAAAAACCTGATGGGCGCCTCCCTGAACGGGAAGAGCATTAACGCTGTATTCCCCTTGGATGTGCTCAAGCCTGGCCGGGAAATCGTCGTTATCTACGACCGGATCGTGGGCCATGATTATCTCAGCAAGTGCACCGAGTGCCGAGTGGAGTTGGATTTAAAGGGCGTGCGGTGACGGGTCCCGCTTTAGGGCTTGGGCCGCTCGCGCACGGCGCCGACGCCGGCACCTAAGACACCGCCCCGGTAGCGACCACGACCGGCCGTCGGCGTCTCGCTGGCTGCGGTACCACGCGGCCTCACGCGCGGAGAGCACGAACGCGCGGCGGCACGCCACGCACTCCCGCTGAAGACTGGGGTCCTGCACGGCGTCCATATCAGGGTCCTCCGCTTAAGCTGGCCGCGTGCCGGCCACGCGTTCCCCGCGCGCCGCCGGCTTGTGGGGCACGGCCCGCTCCCATGGGCGTCCTCGCTCCGGTACGTGGCGCGTCGGCGGGGCCGGAGCAGGGTTCAAGGCGTCGCGCCGCCACCTTTGAGGCCCCCCGCCGAAGACTCTCTATCTGTCCCCGCTGTCCCCCCCGCGGGTATTGGCCGCTGTCGATCACTGAGAAATCGCGGTCGCTCGACGGGGCCGGGTACCCCGCAGTCACACTCTCGGACCACGGCGGCATCACGGAGCCGTCGGCCGGCGTCGTGCCCGTGGCTTGCGCGGCCCCGGTTCGCGCGGCCCCGTGCTGCGCGTGGCCGGGGTGGACTGCGGGCGCGTGCGTCGTGCCGCTCCTCGTCGTCCCGGTCGCGTGCGCGAGACCGGCCTTCACCGCGGCGTGGGCCGCGTGCCC
>DATMML010000071.1 GCA_035570235.1 Vicinamibacteria bacterium
CTGGGGGATCTTCCTGGCCGAGCCCGTGGCCGACCGCCGGATCGGCTTCGGGGACGCGATGGGGCAGCCCTCTTGGTCGGTCGTCCCCGGCGAGCATCGCAACGTGCTCCGGCGCCTGATCGTGACCCAGGGCGACACCGAACCCGCGAGCGTCGAGCAGCAGCGCATGCTGGGCCACACCGCCCCAGCCTCTACGACCTTAGGAACCTCTTCCAGGTGAACGTGGAGGAAGGCCGGCACCTTTGGGCCATGGTCTACCTCCTCCACCGCCACTTCGGCCGCGACGGCCGCGAGGAGGCGGAGGAGCTCCTGCAGAGGCGGAGCGGCAGCCCGGACAAGCCCCGCATCCTGGGCGCCTTCAACGCCCCCATCGAGAACTGGCTGGACTTCTTCATGTTCACCATGTTCACGGACCGGGACGGCAAGTATCAGCTCCTGGCCCTGGCGGAGAGCGGCTTCGACCCCCTCGCCCGGACGACCCGCTTCATGCTCACCGAAGAGGCCCACCACATGTTCGTGGGGGAATCGGGGGTGGAGCGCATCGTGCAGCGCACGGCCGAGCTCATGAAGCAGGAGACCAATGGGGACGTGCGCGCCTTAGGGGGCATCGACCTCCCCACGATCCAAAAGTACTTGAACCTGTGGTTCGCGCTCTCCCTGGACCTCTTCGGAGGGGAGATCTCGAGCAACGCCGCCTCATTCTTCGCCGCCGGCCTCAAGGGCCGCTACAAGGAAGAGAGCTATCCCGACCACCTCGCCCTCGACCAGTCTTACCGGATGAGCGTTCTCGAGGACGGCCGGGTGACGGAGGTCGAGGTCCCCCTGCGAAACTCAATGAATGAGGTCTTGCGCGACGCCTACGTGGAGGACTGCCAGCGAGGGGTGGACCGCTGGAACAAGCGCCTTCAGGAAGCGGGCCTTGAGGGGCGCCTGTCCCTGCCCAGCAAGCGCTTCTACCGTCACATCGGCCTCTACGCCGAACAGCCGTTCGATGTCGATGGGCGGCTCCTGGGCAAGCCGGAATGGGAGCGGCGCCGGGACGAGTGGCTCCCCACGGAGGCGGACCGAGCCTACATCGCCAGCCTCCAGAAGCCGGTCCGGGAGGCGGGAAAGATTGCGAATTGGATCGGAAAGCCGCCCCGGGGCATCAAGGGCCTGCCCTTCGAATACGAGTACGTCCGTCTGGACTAGCGAGCCGCGCTCACGCCCCCGCGCAGAGCTCCCTCAGGCGGAAGCGGCCCGTCTTGGCTCGGGGGTGAGGGCCCGGCGCCCGGCGTTGGCCGCCCGCTGCAGGCGGGCCACGTCCTCGGGGAGGAAGACCGGAATGTCGAGGCCTCCCGTCACGTCCTGGGCCTGCTTGGCCAGGCGGTTGTAGTTCTCGACGTAGCCGAGGGCGCTGGCCGCGGAGGCGGGCGTGCCCTTCAGGCTAGCGTTGGCCATGCGGGCCGTGGCCCGGGCCATCCCCCGGAGCGAGACCTCGAGCACGCGGGCAATGCCCCGCCGGGCGTTGGCGATGAGGCCTCCCGTGACGCTCATGAGCCGTCCGTGGAGGTCGGCCTCGTGGCAGAGCAGCCGGGCCGCGCGCCGGCTGTAGCCGACGAGCTCCGCCTGGCGGCCTTCGGCCCTGAGGCTAGCCAGCTGCTGCTCGACCAGAGCGAGATCCTCCCGCACGGCGTCGAGGGCCGCCACCGCCTGGCGGTGGGCCTCCTCGAAGGCGGCCACCGCCTCCAGGGGCCGGCGGATCCAGCGCGGGAACAGGGTATCCACTCCGCGCGAGCGCATGTCGGCGATGTCGTGGGACAGTCGGGATTCGACCTCGGTTCGGTCCAGGTCCGCGAAAGCGGCGAACTGATCCAGGGTCTCCCGAGCCGCGTCATATTGAGTCAGGAGTTCGGCGTTCACGAGCACCTCCCGGGGAAGCACCGGACAGACCGGGCGCGCAGCAGTCTGATCGGCCCTAGCGGGGGGCGGGTGGTACCCCCGGCCGACCGAACCCGCCATTCATGGCGGGTGTCTTCAGGCTCGCCGCGTTCGAGGGCCTCCTCCTCGATCCGAGGCGAGTCTAGTGTGCTCTGCATCACGACAGCTACTGTACTCAGGTACGGTTTTCGTACAGTCATTAGCCTGGCCGAGTATATATATCGGCCAGGCCTAGATGCAAGTCTCACCAGACTGCCCATATGGACCCCCAGGGTGTGTTGCCCGGTGATCTCCATGGTATTATGTATACGGGAACCGTGCCTACAGTGGACAGACCGCCGAGTCGGGCATATCTCCTTTCGCCTCACTCATTTGTGCTGGAGGAGCTAGGTCGTTGGCTCCTGCCTTCCGGGATCCCGTACGAGAGGATCCGTCTCGCCTACTCCCTGGCCCCCCGACCCGGTCCCCTCGTCATGAAGCGTGGCTCGGTTTGCGTCGTGGACGCCTGCTTCCCCCCGGCAGGAACGGAGTCCCTGGTCTCCACGGTCCTGTCCGGCTCCCCCGACGCCCGGATCCTGGTCGCGGCCGAGGAGCTCACGGAAGCCTTCGCCTTCCCTCTGCTGCGCCTGGGAGTGAAGGGGCTCATGACCTATGCCCACACCCGGCGGGAGCTCCTCCCCGCCCTGGCCGCGGTCGCCAAGGGCGGTTACTGGGTTCCCCGCGGCTTGCTCTCACGCTTCCTGGACGTGCTTCTGGCCAAGGTGCCGGCGCCGCCCGTGCCCCACACCATCCTCAGCCGGCGCGAGCAGGACGTGCTGGAGCTCCTCCTTCAGAACCTGGCCAACAAGGAGATCGCGGGGAGACTGAACATCTCGGAGCGCACGGTGAAGTTTCACGTCTCGAACCTGCTCGCCAAGTTCTCGGTCCAACGGCGCGCCGACCTGATCCTCCACTCCTTCCAGTCCCATTCGATTCCCCCTCAACCGGGGCGTGCAAGTCTGGAGGACACGGCCCCCCACGTCCCGCGATTCACGCCGCCCCGCGTGGCCGGCTGAGGCCGGGGTCGTTCATGCTAGATTTTGCTCGTGGACGCCACGAGCCAGCCCCGGGTGAAGATCTGCTGCATACGCAGCGTGACCGAGGCTTGGATGGCCATCCGCCACGGCGCCTCCGCCCTGGGCCTGGTCTCCGAGATGCCGAGCGGGCCGGGCGTGATCGCGGAGGAGACGATTGCTGAGATCGCGCGCACCGTCCCGCCTGGGGTGGGGTCCTTCCTGCTCACCAGCCGACAGGATGCAGCGTCCATCATCGAGCAACAGCGAAGGCTGCGCGTCAGCACCCTGCAGATCTGCGATCGTCTGACATCGGGCCGCCACCGCGACCTGCGCGCGGCCTTGCCAGGCATCGGGATCGTGCAGGTGGTCCATGTCGTCGGCCCGGAATCGGTTGCGGAGGCGGTCGGGGTGGCTCCTGAAGTGGACGCGATTCTTCTCGACTCCGGAAACCCGGGCCGAGCCGTGAAGGAGCTGGGGGGTACCGGACGCCGGCACGACTGGCGGCTCAGCCGGCGCATCCGGGAGGCGGTCGCGGTCCCCATCTTCCTTGCCGGAGGTCTCGACCCCGACAACGTGGCCGAGGCCGTGGCTGAGGTCGGGCCCTTCGCGCTGGACGTCTGCTCCGGGCTGCGCACGGGCGGAGAGCTGGACGAGAACAAAGTATCTCGATTTTTCGCGGCCATCGCGTCCTGAGGCACCCCAAGAGGCCTGGTGATGAGCGCCTCCATCTTTACGTCTCATGGATTGTGATTGTGTGGGATGGAGAATTCGGGTGGTTACAACATGACTGGAACCCACGGAAGAGGGCCGATCGGAACAGGAGTGTTCTTGCTGGGAGCGAATGCTCGCACACCGGAAGTCCAAGAGGCTGAGCTTTGGCTATCACTCCTTTTCGTCCCCGTGGCTCCGCTCGCGAGGTGGCGTCTGAAGATCGTGGTCAGAGACGGCCAGGAAGGAGCTTCTGAGAGCCTTGAGATTCAGGCTCTGGAGAAGCTGCGTCTGCAACCCCTGGCCGCAATCCGCCGTTTTTGTGTCGGCATTGCCCTGGCCGGGCTGACTTGCCTACCCTTGGCAATTGCCTTGTCCAAGGTCGGAACCCCCTGGGCGGCCGCCCTCCTATCCCCTCTTCTGGGCGCGCTCCTGCCGCCGTCTCTGCTGGATAAGACAGCAATAGCAGCAGAGGCCGGTCTGCTTGTGGCCGGTGCGCTCATGCCGACTCTCTTGGTGAGCGAGCTGGACGCCCGCGCCATCCGCGTTCCCTTTGCCGCGCTGCGTAGGGGCGCGGTCTTCCCCCCTCAGGAGGGATGAGCCCTCGAACCGTCTCACGGCCGGCGCTGACGACCGTGCTATCGTTTCGCGGTGGGCTCGACGAGGACGGCCGTGGGCGGCACGGCCTGGCTGTTCCTGCGTCTCCTCGGCCTGACCTACCTCGTCGCCTTTCTCTCCCTTGCCGGGCAGGTGCAGGGTCTCATCGGTCCCCAGGGCCTGCTCCCGGCGGCGGGCTTGCTCGACTCCCTCTCCGCTCGCCTCGGGCCTGAACGTTTTTGGCTCTTGCCCACCGTGTTCTGGCTCGGGGCGGGGGAGGCCGCCTTGCGGGCCGGCGCCCTCGCGGGCATCCTTCTTTCCCTGCTGCTGGTGGTGGGCGTCCTGCCCCTGCCGACCCTGGGCTTGCTCTGGGCCCTTTATCTGTCGTTCACGAACGTGGGCCAGGTCTTCCTGGGATATCAGTGGGACAGCCTGCTCCTCGAAGCAGGCTTCCTGGCCCTGTTCCTAGCGCCCCCCCGCCTGTATCCGCGGCCGGGGCGGGAGTCCGAGCCGTCGCTGCTCGCCCTCTGGCTGCTTCGCTTTCTGCTCTTCCGGTTGATGCTGAGCTCGGGTCTGGTGAAGCTCGAGAGCGGCGATCCGTCGTGGTGGGGGCTCACCGCCCTTCGCGTCCACTACGAGACGCAGCCCTTGCCCACCTGGGTCGCGTGGTGGGCGCACCAGCTCCCCCCGTGGTTCCACACCCTCTCGGGCGTGCTCATGTTCGTGGCGGAGCTGGGAGTGCCGTTCCTCCTTTTCGCGCCGCGGCGGCTGCGAATCGCGGGGGCGGCGGCTCTGGCCGGCTTCCAGCTCCTGATCGCGGCCACCGGCAACTACGGCTTCTTCAACCTCCTGACCATCGTCCTCTGTGTGCTGGCCCTCGACGACCTTGCCCTGCCCTCTCGCCTGCGTGCGCGGCTCTCCGCCCCCGGAGCGCGCCCACCCCGACCCTGGCCGGTCTGGCTCCTCGCGCCGGTGGCCGCGCTCGTCGTGTTCGTATCCCTGGCCCAGATGGCGGGACGCGCCGGCCGCGACCTCCCCTGGCCCTCCGCGGCCCTCGCCCTCTTCCGCACGGTGGCACCGTTCCGCACCATCAACCCCTACGGCCTTTTTGCCGTCATGACGACCTCGCGCCCGGAGATCGTGGTGGAGGGGAGCTCGGACGGGGAGACCTGGAGGGCCTACGAGTTCAGGTGGAAAGCGGGCGACGTCACGCGCGCCCCGGCCTTCGTCGCCCCCCACCAGCCGCGGCTGGACTGGCAGATGTGGTTCGCCGCCCTCGAGTCCTGCGAGGACAACCCCTGGTTCGTGCGCTTCTTAGTGAAACTGCTCGAAGGCTCGCCGCCGGTCCTGGGCCTGCTCGGCACGAACCCCTTTCCGGACCGCCCCCCGCGCTTCGTGCGCGCGGTGCTCTACGACTACCGCTTCACCCGCCCGGCCCGGCCTTGGAGCGAGCGCGCCTGGTGGACCCGCGAGCGGACGGGTCTCTACTGCCCGGTGCTGTCGCGTGAAGGCGAGTGAGCGCCGGAGAGGAGGGCCCGCACTGACCCCGCGACCGCGGTCTGGGTGAGGCGCATGGCTTCCGCGCTCTCGTACTTTTGACGGGGCCAGAAGAACCCCCGCAGGCCGTCCTTGAAGCGGCGCGGCACGACGTGGACGTGGAGATGGGGGACGCTTTGGCTCACCCGGTTGTTGAGGGCCACGAAGGTCCCCTCCGCGGACATCGCCTCCTGGACGGCCCGGGCGAGGAGGCGCGCGGCCAGAAAGAGCGGGGCCACGAGGCCCGGGGGCAGGTCGAGCAGGGTCTCATGGTGGGCCCGGGGCACGAGCAGGCAATGGCCGGGAAAGAGCGGACGGTGATCCAGAAAGGCCACCGCGGTCTCGTCTTCCAGGACGAAAAGGGCCTCCGACCGGCCGTCCACGATCGCGCAGAACGCGCAGCCGGCGCGGGTGGGGGTCGCCACCGCTACTCCTCTCCAAGCCCCGACGGGCGGGACCGCTGCCGAAGCCCCGGTGTCATTTCCGTCGGCCCTTTTCCCGGCTATTGAGCGTCCAGTCGTAGTCCGTTGCCTCGAGCTTGAAGGCACCGCCGAGGAGCAGGGACTTCTCGGGACCCTCGGGATAGAACCCGGCCAGGTACTTGCCGATCGCCTCCGGGGTGCCCCCGAAGTCTTCGCGGTACCACTCGACCAGGATCGGGCTCGCGTAGACGACGCCTTCGGCGACCGCCACGCGGTTCTTGGCCGGGCTCTCCCGGAGGAAGATCCGCGCCTGATCGGCGAGCTGGTCTTCCAGGCGCGCCCCCGTGTAGGCCTCGCTCCGGAGGGGAGGGCAACCCAAAGCCGCGCAGACGAGGGCGAAGTGGATGCGCGGCTCCGCGAACTGCTTGCGGATGATGTCGTGCTCCACGTTGTCCAGGTGGTAGACCTGCCCGCCCGCCCTCACCAGCTTTTCCCGCCACGGCCCCCCGCCGCCGCCGACGGCGAACCCCGACTCGCTAATGTTGCGGATGGACTCCCGCTCCCCGTGGAGGAGGATGGCCTCAATCGTGTAGGCGTTGTAGGTGTTGATCCAGTAGGCCAGCCGCTCGGGGGGGGAGAGCCGCGCGGGGTCGGCTCCGGCCAGGCCCTCCAGGTAGGCGGGGAACTCTCGCGCCTTCTTGAAGCCGTTGTAGTCCACGAGGCCCCCCGCCACGTGCTTCCGGAGCAGGGTGTCGAAGAGGGAGTGGTCGAAGCTCGTCGACTGGGCGGGGGAGGATCGCGCGCAAAGGGCCGCGGCGAGGGCGAGGGCCAGGGTCCGGGAAGAGGTCATGGGATCCTTCATTATTTATGATTATGGTATTTGGCGGTTGACGAGGGGTCCGGCCTCCCCTATACTCTCGTCCATGAAACGGGCGTCCCTTCTCGCGGCGGTCCGGGTGAGAGGGCAGCGTCCGTCCGTGGGCCCCATGGCGATGCGCATTATCGTCCGCCGGGGCCCCGCGCGCCCGCTCGGCTAGCAAGCCAGCGCGTCGCGCGCAAAATGGCCCTCGGCGAAATCGCCGAGGGCTTTTTCGTTTTGGGGAGGCCGACATGGGTTGGGTGACTGGCTTGAAGTGCAAGGAGTGCGGGAAGGAACGGGGGATCGAACCCGTGGCGGCCTGCGACGCCTGCTGGGGAGCCCTGGAGCCGGTCTACGACCTGGAGCGGGCCCGGGCCACGTTCACCAAGGAGGCGATCGCGGACCGCCCGCGCGACCTCTGGCGCTACCGCGAGCTGCTGCCCCTGGAGGCGGAAGGGACCGTGGGCTGGGGGACGGGGTTCACCCCCCTCCTGCGCGTCCCGCGCCTGGGCGAGCGGCTTGGCATCGCCGATCTCTGGGTCAAGTACGACGCGGCCTGTCATCCCACCCTCTCCTTCAAGGACCGGCTGGTGGCGGTGGCGCTAAGCAAGGCCAAGGAGTTCGGGATGGACACCGTGGGCTGCGCCTCCACCGGCAACCTGGCCAACGCGGTGGCGGCGGGGGCGGCCCGGGCCGGCCTGCGCGCGGTCGTGCTCGTTCCGGAGGACCTGGAGGCGACCAAGCTCCGGGGGACGGCCGTGTACCGCGCGACGCTCGTGGGCGTGCGCGGCAACTACGACCGCGTGAACCGGCTCTGTGCGGAGATCGTGGACCGGCACGGCTGGGGGATCGTCAACGTCAACCTGCGCGCCTACTACGGCGAGGGCTCCAAGACGGTTGGCTTTGAAGTCGCGGAGCAGAGGGGCTGGACCCTGCCCGGCCACGTGGTCGCGCCCATGGCCGGGGGCAGCCTGCTCACCAAGATGGAGCGGGCCTTCCGCCAGCTCGTGGAGCTGGGGCTGGTTGACGACGAACCCTTCGTACTTCACGGGGCCCAGGCCGCGGGCTGCAATCCAATCGCGGGGGCCTGGAAGGCGGGGCTCGCCACGCCACGGCCGGTGAAGCCGGCCACCATCGTGCGCAGCCTGGCCATCGGCGATCCCGCGGACGGCGCGTCCGCCCTGGCTGCGATCCGGCGCACAGGGGGGCGGGCCGAGGATCCCACCGACCCCGAGGTGATCCAGGGCATGCAACTCCTGGCGGAGACGGAGGGCCTCTTCGCGGAGACGGCGGGGGGGACGGTGGTGGCCGCCGCCCGCCGGCTCGCGGAGGGCGGGGCCTTTGCGGACGGCCGGCCAGTGGTGCTCCTTATCACGGGCCACGGCCTCAAGACCGCGGAGGCCCTGGGCGGGCCTGCCCCCTTCGATACCGTCATTGACGGGCGGCTCTCGGAGTTCGAGGCGTTCTGGAGCGCCCGGGAGGGGGCGGTGGCCTGAGCACCGGCAGTGAGAGTGGCGGATGCTCACGCCTCTCAGACCCCGCTGTCGGATATGTGCGCGCGCAAGGCCGGGCTCGGAGAAAGGCGCTCTGTGACACACCGGTGGGGCTATACTCGGACGCGAGATATGGTATGTCGACGAAAGAAATCTTGACCGAGATGGACCTGCAGCGAGAGCCGCGGGACGGGCGCAAGCACGAACTTGTCGACGGGACGCGGCTCGCGCCGCTGACCAGGACAAGTAGGGGAGAGCGGGTGCCGCGGGTGCGGAAGACGAGCGACTTAATGATCTCTTCTACCCTGCAGCCAATCGCGGCTGCGGCCTCACGAGCGCTGCGGGCAGTCTCGGGGAGCTCCCGAACCCGAGCTGCGCTCCGTGACCGTGGGAGAGGTGGCCAGGCTCAGCGGGTGAGCCAGGAACCCGCTACCAATGACGTATACTGACGAGGTGGCAACGACTCGGCCAGCAGTCACCGACCAGGACCTCCTGCGGCTTCCCAGGGATGGGCGCAAGTACGAGCTCGTGGATGGGGAGATTCGCGTGAGCCCCGCCGGTGCGCGCCACGGAAAGATCTCCGTGCGTCTCACGGCTGCTCTCCTGGCTTTCGTCAGCCCGCAGCGCCTCGGGGATGTCTTCGACTCCAGCACCGGATACCGGCTTCCGGGGGGCAATGTCCGCTCTGCGGACGCCAGCTTCGTTTCCTCGAAGCGCCTTCCGAGGGTCCCCGAGGGCTTCGCGGAACTCGCGCCCGACCTCGCGGTCGAGGTCCTCTCGCCCGAGGACCGTCCCCGCGAAGTGCTTGACAAGGTCGGGGAGTACCTCTCGGCCGGCGTGCGGCTCGTGTGGGTGATCGACCCCCGCGCTTCCCGCGCCGCCTCTTACCGCTCGCTCACCGACGTGCGGGAGATCGGGCCGGACGGGACGCTCGATGGGGAAGACGTGCTCCCTGACTTCCGCTGCCGGCTCGCCGATCTTCTCAGCTGAGCTGGCCGACACCCGAGTCACCTAGGGGTCTCTCGAGGCCATAGGGCCGTCGCCTACTCAGCTAGGGCACCTATCGTCAGCGTCCGACCAAGGGGACGCGAGTTGGGCGGGCTCTTAGCGGCCTCAGGCGATCCGCTGCCCGCTCCGTATCTCGGCTAGCGCCCGTCGCTCCAGGTAGGCCCGGCGCACCAGCTCCGCATCGCGGATGAAGTGGTCCAGCTCCTCGAGACCAAGGGCCTGCGGCCCGTCGCAGAGGGCCTCCGCCGGCCGGGGGTGGAAGTCCACGAGCACCATGTTGGCGCCGGCGATGATGCCCTGGGCGGTGGCGTGGTGGATGTCGAGCAGGCCGTCGACTGCTTCCAGGCGCTTGCCCACGGAATGGGAGGGGTCGACGCCCACGGGCAGACGGGTCAGGCGCTTGACCACCGGCACGTGGCCGAAGTCCACGAAGTTCCTGTGCGGATCTCCCAAGTGGCTCTTGGCCCCCCGCAGGCAGAAGATGATCCGGTTATTCCCCCCCGCGGCTAGGTACTCGCAGGCGTTCAGGGACTCCTCGAGGCTGATGCCCATCCCCCGCTTGAAGAGGACGGGGAAGTCCTGCTGCTGGCCCACGATCTTCAGCAGCTCAAAGTTCTGGGCGTTTCGGGTCCCGATCTGGAGCATGACCCCGGTGGGGTGCCCGGCCGCGGCCAGGGCGGAGCGGATCTCGTCCAGGTGCGACTCGTGGGTCACCTCCATGGCGATGACCTTGATGCCGTGCTCTCCCGCCAGGTCGAAAACAAAAGGCAGGCACTTGGCCCCGTGCCCCTGGAAGTCGTAGGGGCTGGTCCGGGGCTTGTAGGCGCCGGCCCGGGTGGTCCTCAGCCCCACCCCCTTCAAGGCCCGGAAGGTCCTCTCCACGTTCTCGCGGGTGTCCACCGCGCAGAGCCCGGCGAAGATGTGGAAGCTGTCCTGGTCGAAGCGCAGGCCCTGGTAGGAGAAGCCGACCGCCTCCGCCTGGCCCTCGTGGCGGCCGATCGTGCGGTAGCTCTGGCGGATGCGGATCACCTTCTCGACCGCGGAAAACTCCTCGAAGGGCTCCTGGGGGATGGCCCCCGTGGCCCCCAGCAGGTAGATCTCGGTCAAGGAGCGGGTGGCCCCCTCGATCACGCGCACCTCCGTGCGCACGTCGGGGTAGCGCTCCGCCATCTGGCGGACCTGCCGGACCTCCGGGGAGTCGGGCCGGATGTCGGCCTTCAACACCAGGATCAAAAGCCGGGTCCCCCGCGCGTTTCCCGGTGGGGGGCGTCCACTAGACGCCCCACTCCGAGACCGCGCCCGCCTCGTCCCCGGAGGCGTGGGCCCAGCGCAGCCAGGAGAGGTGGCGCAGGACCGAGGCCGTCACCTCGACGGTGGTGGAATCGCCGCCGATGTCGGGGGTGCGGACCTCCTTGAGGGCGGCCGCCACCGAGGCCTCGACGGCCCGCGCCAGCTCCGGTCGCTCCAGGCCGTACTCCAGGAGCATGGCCACGGTAAGGATGGCTCCGATGGGGTTGGCGATGCCGCGCCCGGCAATCTCCGGGGCCGACCCGTGTATGGGCTCGAAGAGGGAGGGTCCCGCGCCCAGGGAGGCGGAGGGCAGGATGCCGATGGAGCCCGCCACCACCGCCGCCTCGTCGCTCAGGATGTCGCCGAAGAGGTTCTCGGTCAGGATCACGTCGAAGCGGTGGGGCGCGCGCAGGATCTCGAAGCTGGCCGCGTCCACGTAGCGGTGCTCCAGCTCCACGTCCGGATACTCTAGCCCCACCTCCGTGACCACCGTCCGCCAGAGGCGCGAGGTCTCGAGGACGTTGGCCTTGTCCACGGAGGTCACGCGCTGCCGCCGCCGGCGGGCCTCCTTGAAGGCCACGTGGGCCACCGCCCGCACCTGCTCCGCGGACTGCCGCCAGGTATTGAAGGCGTCGGTGCTGTTCCCCCCCCTCGGCTCCCCGAAATAGACGCCCCCCGAGAGCTCGCGCACGATGAGCATGTCCGCGTGGCGCGCGAGGCCGTCGCGCAGCGGGGTGGGGAGGCCCATGTAGCGGGCGGGGCGGAGGTTGGCGTAGGCGCCCAGGGCCCGCCGCAGGCGGAGGAGGCCGTCCTCGGGCCGCACGGGCCCTCCCTCCCAGCGCGGGCCGCCCACCGCGCCCAGGAAGACTGCGTCCGCCCCCGTGCAGAGCTCGAGGGTCTCGCGGGGCAGGGGATCGCCGGTGGCGTCGATGGCGGCTCCCCCCACCCGCCCTTCGCAGACCTCGACCGGCAGGCAGGCCCTCAAGATGGTGAGCGCGGCCTTGGTGACCTCGGGGCCGATGCCGTCTCCGGCCAGGACAGCGATGGTGGGGCTCATGACGCGGGACCTCCAGGGGGGGAACCGTGGGACTGCTCGTGGGCGGCGATGGCCGCCTCTTGGGAGAGGAGAAAGGACAGGGCGTCCGCCCCCTCCAGGAGGCAGTGGCGGGCGAAAGGCTCGATGGGGAAGACGGCTACGCTCCCGTCGGGGAGGCGGAGGGTCTGATCCTTGAGGTCGATGGTGACCTCGCGGGGAGGAGCGGCGACCTTCTGGTAGGTGATGGGATCGACCTGGACGGGCAGAAGGCCCGCTTTGAGGGCGTTGCTGCGGAAGATGTCGGCGAAGGAGGTGCTGACCACGGCCCTAAAGCCGTTCTCCTGGAGCGCCCACACCGCGTGCTCGCGCGAGGAGCCGCAGCCGAAGTTGCGGCCGGCGACGAGGACGCGCGCGCCCTCCGCCTCCGGCCGGTTCAGCGCGAATTCCGGCCGCGGCCGGCCCTGCCCGTCCAGGCGCCAGTCCGCGAAAAGGGCGGTGCCAAAGCCGCCCCGCGTGGTCGAGGTCAAGAAGCGGGCGGGGCAGATCTGGTCGGTGTCGATGTTCTCGGCGTCGAGGACGACGACGCGGGAGGTGAGAGCGCGGAAAGGTTCCATGTCCTACCCCACCATCTCGCGGGCGTCCGCGATGCGGCCGGTCACGGCGGCCGCGGCCGCGGTCAGGGGGCTGCCCAGGAAGGTCCGGCCCCCCACCCCCTGCCGTCCCTCGAAGTTCCGGTTGCTGGTGCTGACCGCGTACTGCCCGGGCTTAAGGGTGTCGCCGTTCATGGCCAGGCACATGGAGCAGCCGGCCTCGCGCCAGTCCGCTCCCGCCTGCTTGAAGATGCGGTCCAGGCCCTCGGACTCCGCCTGCCGCTTCACTTGCTGGGAGCCGGGCACCACCAGAACCCTCACCCCCGGGGCCACCTTGCGGCCGTCCAGGAACCGGGCGGCCAGGCGCAGGTCGGAGATACGCGAGTTGGTGCAGCTCCCGATGAAGACCACGTTGATGGGCCGGCCGAGCAGAGGCTCTCCGGGCTCGAGGCCCATGTAGCGGAGCGCCTTCTCGAGGGCGGGGTCGCCCCCGGGGTCGGGGATCACCCCGCGGATCGAGATCCCCATGCCGGGGTTGGTGCCGTAGGTGATCATGGGCTCGAGCGCCGCGGCGTCGAAGTGCTCATGTCGATCGAAGGCGGCCCCCTCGTCGCTGGGGAGCGCACGCCAGCCCTCGAGGGCGCGTTGCCAATCGCGGCCCGCGGGCGCGTGGGGCCGCCCCCTTAGGTAGGCGAAGGTGGTGTCGTCGGGGGCGATCAGGCCCGCGCGAGCCCCCGCTTCCACGGACATGTTGCAGACCGTCATTCGCTCTTCCATGGAAAGGGAGCGGATGGCCGAGCCCCGGTACTCGATCACATGACCCGTCCCGCCCCCCACTCCCAGGCGGGCGATGAGGCCCAGGATGAGGTCCTTGGCCGTGACCCCCGGGGCCAGCGCCCCCTCCATCTCCACGGCCAGGGTGCGGGGCCGGTCCTGGAGCAGGCACTGGGTGGCGAGCACGTGGGCCACCTCGCTGGTCCCGATCCCGAAGGCCAGGGCGCCGAAGGCCCCGTGGGTGCTGGTGTGGCTGTCCCCGCAGACGATGGTCATGCCGGGCTGGGTGAGGCCCAGCTCGGGGCCGATGACGTGGACGATCCCCTGCCGCTCGCTCCCCAGGCCGTAGAGGGTGATGCCGAACTCCTGGCAGTTGACCTCGAGCTGGCGGATCTGGGCCGCGGCCCGGGGGTCGGCGACGGGGATCGCGCCCTCCCCCCCGCGGGGGGTGGTGGGGGTGGAGTGGTCCATGGTGGCCAGGGTGCGGTCCGGGCGCCGGACCTTGAGCCCGCGCTCGCGCAGGAGCGTGAAGGCCTGGGGCGACGTCACCTCGTGGATGAGGTGCAGGTCCGCGTACAGCACGGCCGGCGTCTCCGCGGTGGGCGGGCGCACCAAGTGGCCCTCCCACACCTTCTCGAAGAGAGTCCGCGGTCGTGCCATAGGTCCTACGCGGCCGCCTGGGCCCCGCGGGCCGCGGCCACCGCCGATAGATAGGCCTTGAGCGTGGCCTCCAGGGTGTCCGTGCTCGCCGCCTGGCCGGTGGATTCCACCCCGTCGTGGCGCACCCGCACGATGACCTCGGCCAGGGCGTCCTTGCCCGCGGTTACGGCCCGGGTGTGCATCTCCAAGAGCTCGAGGTTGAGCCCGAGGGCCGCGTCCGTGGCCTTCAAGGCGGCGTCGAGGGGGCCGTTGCCCACCGCGGAGGCGGTGCGTCGCTCCCCATCCACCTCCACCTCCACGGTGGCGGTGGGCAGGATCTCGTTGCCGGAGAGGGACTGATAGCGCACGAGGCGGGCCCGGCGCTGGGGGGCGGAGGAGACCAGAGCGAGCAGGTCTTCGTCGTAGATGAACTTCTTCCTGTCCGCGAGCTCCTTCACCCGGGCCGTGACCGCCTCCACCTCCTCCGGCTCCAGGCGAAGGCCCAGGCTCGAGAGGCGAGACTCCACCGCGTGCCTGCCGGAGTGCTTGCCGAGGACCAGGCTCGACTCACGCACGCCCACGCTGGCCGGGGTCATGATCTCGTAGGTGAGGGGGTTGCTGAGGACGCCGTGCTGGTGGATGCCGGCCTCGTGGGCGAAGGCGTTGCGTCCCACCACCGCCTTGTTGGGCTGCGGCCAGATCCCGGTGGTGGAGGAGAGGAGCTGGCTGGTGGCCGCGATCTGCTCCGTCCGCACTCCCGTCTCCAGGCCGAAGTGCTCGCGGCGGACGCGCAGGGCCATCACGAACTCCTCGAGGGAGGTGTTGCCCGCCCGCTCGCCGATCCCGTTGACGGTGACTTCCACTTGACGGGCCCCCGCCCGTACCGCGGAGAGCGAGTTCGCGACGGCCAGGCCGAGGTCGTTGTGGCAGTGGACGGAGAGCACCGCTTCCGGGAGGTCGTGGTGGAGGCGGCCGATGAGAGCGCCGTACTCGTCGGGGAGGGCGTAGCCGACGGTGTCGGGAATGTTGAGCACGGTCGCCCCCGCCCCGTGGACGGCGGCCAGGATCTCGCGCAGGAAGGCATAGTCGGTGCGGGAGGCGTCCTCCGCGGAGAACTCCACGTTCGCGCAGAGGGAGCGGGCCAAGCGCACCGCCTCCTCGGCCTGGCGGAGCGCTTCCGCGGCCGTGGTCTTGAGCTTGTACTTCAGGTGGATGGCGGAGGTGGCGAGAAAGATGTGAACGCGGGGGTCCGCCGCGCCCTCCAGGGCCTTGACCGTGGCCAGGATGTCCGCCTCCTTGGCGCGGCTGAGCGCGGCCACCACGCACCCCCTCACCTCGGTGGCGATGGTGTGGACCGATTCCCATTCCCCCTTGGAGGCGATGGGGAAGCCGGCCTCGATGACGTCGACGCCCAGGCGGGCGAGCTGGCGAGCCAGGCGGAGCTTCTCCCCCGGGTTCATGCTGCACCCCGGGGACTGCTCCCCGTCGCGAAGGGTAGTGTCGAAGACGGCGATGCGGTCCGTCATCGGGCGGCCTCTACCGCGGGCTCCACGCGGGCGGAGCGGACCTCCCCCTCCGGGGTCACGGTGACCGCGTCCAGGAAGGGAATCATCGCGCGCAGGCGCTGGCCCACTACCTCCAGGACGTGGGCCCGCTCTTCGCGCCGCCGTGCCTCGAACCAGGGGCGGCCCGCCTCGTTCTCCTCGATCCACTTCCGGGCGTAGGCCCCGCTCCGGATCTCCTCCAGCATCCGCTCCATCTCCCGCCGGGTCTCGGGGGTGACGAGGCGGGGGCCCCCCGTGTAGTCCCCGTGCTCCGCGGTGTCGGAGACGGAGTAGCGCATGTAGGAGAGGCCGCCGCGGTACATCAGGTCCACGATGAGCTTCAGCTCGTGCAGGCACTCGAAGTAGGCGATCTCCGGCTGGTAGCCGGCCTTGACCAGGGTCTCGAACCCCGCCTTCACGAGCGCGGAGACCCCGCCGCAGAGCACGGCCTGCTCGCCGAAAAGGTCGGTCTCCGTCTCCTCCGCGAACGTAGTCTCGATGACGCCCGCCCGGGTGCAGCCGATCCCCTTGGCGTAGGCGAGCGCGGTCCTTTTGGCGTGCCCCGTCGCGTCCCGATGCACGGCCAGGAGGGCGGGCGTCCCCTGCCCCTCCCGGAAGACCTCGCGCACCCGGTGGCCGGGGGCCTTGGGGGCGACCATGGAGACGTCGACCCCTGGGGGGACCTCGATGGTCCCGAACCGGATGTTGAACCCGTGGGCGAACATCAGGGTGTCGCCCGCGCCCAGGTGCGGCCGGACCTCCTCGTTGAAGAGGCGGGCCTGGCCGGTGTCGGGGGTCAGGATCATGACGATGTCAGCCCCTTCCGCAGCCTCCCCCGGGGTCTTTACCGTGAGCCCCTCCGCCGCGGCGCGGGCCCGGGAGCGGCTGCCCGCCGGCAACCCCACCGTGACCGCGACCCCGCTGTCCCGCAGGTTCAAGGCGTGCGCGTGGCCTTGGCTGCCGTAGCCCAGCACCGCAACTCGCCGGCCGGCGAGCGCCTCTAGGTCCGCGTCACTGTCGTAATAGATCCGTGCCATGTCACCCTCCTTGCCGGCTCAGGGAAGCGTTCGAAGCGCCGATCGGAGCCCGGGGCATCGCTAGCCCGCCTCTCCGGGGGCGGCGGCGGTGCCCCGGACCATCGCGACCTTGCCCGTGCGCACCATCTCCAGGATGCCCCGGGGGCGCAGCAGCTCCACGAGGCCATTCACCTTCTCCAGGTCGCCCGTGATCTCCACGATCACCGAATCCGGGGCCACGTCCACGATGCGGCTCCGGAAGATCTCCACCAGGTTCGCGATCTCCCCCCGCGTGCCCGGCTCGCAACGGACGCGGATCAGGGCCAGGTCCCGGTCCACGGTCGGCAGATGGGTCACGTCCGTGACCTCCGCCACCGGCACCAGCTTGCGCAGGTTGGCCGCCACCAGGTGGGCGGGGGCCCGTGCCGTGTCCACCACGATGGTCATCCGGGAGAAGTCAGGCACCTCGCTGCCCCCCACGGTCAGGCTCTCGATGTTGAAGGCCCGCCTCCGGAAGAGGCTGGCCACCCGGTTCAGGACCCCCGGCTGGTCCTGAACCCGAGCCACCAGGGTGTGCTTCATGCCTGCGCCTCCTGGGCCTCGACCGCGGCCTCCGCGGGGCGGCGGATCATGGCGTGGAGGTCGGCGCCCGAGGGCACCATGGGGTAGACCACGTCCTCCTGCTCCACCTGGAACTCGATCAGGGCTGGCCCCGGCGCGTTTCGGGCCGCCTCCACCGCAGGCACGACGTCGGCGCGGCGGTTCACGCGGCGCGCGGGGATGCCGTAGGCGGAGGCCAGGGCCACAAAGTCGGGGGAGAGCATCGGGGTGGCCGCGTAGCGGCGGGCGTAGAAGAACTCCTGCCATTGGCGGACCATGCCCAGGAAGCCGTTGTTCACGACCGCGATCTTGATGTCCAGCTTCTCCTGCTGGAGGGTGGCCAGCTCGCACTGCGTCATCTGGAACCCGCCGTCCCCCGCGATCACCCAGACCTCGGCCTCCGGGCGGGCCAGCTTGGCCCCGATGGCGGCGGGCAGGGCGAAGCCCATGGTGCCGAGCCCGCCCGAGGTGATGAGGGTGCGGGGCTTCTCATGGTGGTAGTACTGGGCCTCCCACATCTGGTGCTGGCCCACGTCGGTCACGACCACGGCCTCGCCCCCCGTGGCCTCCCAGAGGTCGTTGATCACGTGGGCCGCGAACAACCGGCCGCCGTCCGGCTGGTGCAGGATGTCGCGGGTCCGGGTCTCGGCGCGGCCGGCGTCGATCTCACGCCGCCACTCCGGGTGCCGCCTCTCGGGGAGGAGGGGGAGGAGCGCGGAGAGGGCCGCCCGGAGGTCGGCCGCGATCTGGACGTCCACGGCCACGTTCTTGCCGATCTCGGAGGGGTCGATCTCCACGTGGACCTTCTTCGCATCCGGGGCGTAGGTCTTGAGGTTCCCGGTGACGCGGTCGTCGAAGCGCATCCCGAAGGCGAGCAGAAGGTCCGCCCGCTGGATGGCCTGGTTCACGAAGGCCTCGCCGTGCATGCCCATCATGCCCAGGGCCAGGGGATGGCTGGCCGGGAAGCCGCCCAGGCCGAGAAGGGTCGAGGCCACGGGGGTATCCGTCTTCTCCGCGAACTCCTTGAGGAGGTCGGAGGCCCCCGACCGGATCACGCCCGCGCCGGCCAGGATCAGGGGTCGCTTGGCCCCCGCCACCAGCTCCGCGGCCCGGGTGAGGTCCGCGGCCCGGGGCGGGGAGGGCTCGTGGCCGTTCAGCGGTGGCGCCTCCGCCGGCCACTCGAACTCCGTGCGCGCCTGCTGCACGTCCTTGCAGATGTCGACCAGGACCGGTCCCGGGCGGCCGCTGCGCGCGAGGTGGAAGGCCTCGCGCAGCGTGCGGGCGAGGGTCGTGACGTCGGTGACGAGCGCGTTGTGCTTGGTGATGGGGAGGGTGATTCCGGTGACGTCCGTCTCCTGGAAGGCGTCGGTGCCCAGCAGGAGCGACGACACCTGGCCGGTGATGAAGACGGTGGGGGTGGAGTCGAGCATGGCGGTGGCGATGCCGGTGGTCAGGTTCGTGGCCCCCGGGCCGGAGGTGGCCACCGCCACCCCCACCCGCCCACTGGCGCGGGCGTAGCCATCCGCCATGTGCGCCGCCCCCTGCTCGTGCCGGACGAGGACGTGGCGTATGGCGGGGTAGTCGAGCATGGCGTCGTAGGCAGGGAGGATGGCCCCGCCCGGATAGCCGAAGACCGTGGTGACGCCCTCCTTGACCAGACATTCCCAGAGAATCTGCGCCCCGGTCAGAATCACCGCTTGGCCTCCCCGGCTCCCAAAAAAGAACCCCAAAAAGCAAAACCCCCGAGGTTTGCTGCCTCGGGGGTTCTGATCGATCTCGACTTGGCTCTTGGCCTAGATCACCGAACCCCCGTGCGGTCTAATGGAAATCAGTACCAGCAGTCGCAGGGACAGTCGTACCGCGACCAAGGTGGGTTCGGCGAGGCCGAATTGAGTCATCGAGGGCATACGAACGGTCGGTAGCGTACGCGGGATCTCGGGGGCTGTCAAGGCCCTGTACTCGTCCCCATGATTTAGTGACACCCGGGCAGGTTTTTGTGGCCGGACCGGGCGGCCAGGGCCCTGGCCGGTCTGGAGGCGGTCGTCCGGCGGCCTTGCACGACCGGACCTAGAACGTCTGAATCGCAGCTCAGTCAAGTTTCTCGGAACCCTGTGGCCAGGCCCCTCCCATGAAGGATCGGATCGACGGAATAACGATCTCCGGATATTCCACAAACGATTGGTGCGCGGCATTTCGGATGGTCAGCAACCTCGCATTTGGAAGAGTCGTTGCCCATTCCTTCCCCGATCCATAGGGTGCGTTGCGGTCCCTCGTCCCGTGGATCGTCAGCACTGCCGTGCGTAAGGTGCGGGCACCCTGCGACACGTCCACCTTCTTGACCGATTCAATTGAGGCGGCGAAGTGTCTTTGAAGATGGGTCGGCCACTCGTTGGGCATGTCGCACCATCCCGGCCCGAGCTTGCCAACATTGGCCGGGTTGCCCACGAGCATGAACCGGGTCACCTCCCACTCCTTCTCGCAGTATTCTCGGGGATGCTCATCGTCGAGATGGGCCCGGCGAAGCTCTTTCAATTCCTCCAACTTTGCAGGATCAGGCACCGACTTCACGTCCTCAGCCATCAGGTCGGCTGGATACGTGCTGTTGAAGCTCATGGGCACAGGCCCCATTTGCACGATGCGCTCGACCTGTTGCGGATGTTCGAGCGCATACATCACCACCACCAATCCGAGATACGAATATCCGACGGGCGTGAACCTCTTCACTCCGAAGTGGCGGCGCACATCTTCCAAGTCGCGCACATCGTCTTGGATCGTCAGTCGCGCCGGATCCGAGATGGGCTGTGACCACCCACGGTCCCGCATGTCATAAGCAATGACTGTGTACTGGTCGGATAAGACTTTCAGGGCGTCAAACACGAACAAGCGGCCGGGTGTGATCAATACCGGCCCGCGTCCTGCCCTTTCGTAGTAGAGCTGGCTTCCGTCCCGCACCCGCAGAGATCCGTGCTGGACTCCCGACGCATTTGGAGAGTCCGCCCGCAATGTCTCCGCAACGACCAGTAACCCGACGAGAACTGCCAACACCGCTTTCATCGTTCACCCCGACTATGGAACCTGAGGGACCCGAATCACCCAACTGCCTTCCGGCTGTAGGAGACGCGCCATCGCTGCACAGGCGGCCTGGAGCTCCAACGTGAACGCGAAACGGCCGTCAGGGGGGGCGGGATGTCCCATATGCATGACCGGCTCTTCCGTTCCGACGGAGTCTAGGTCGACTCGGGCCGACATGGTCTGTCGGTTCAGGACAAAAAGCGGACTCTTCTGGCCACCGTCTCGCGGCAGGCAGCCCTTATGACAGAGTTTTGCAAGCACGCGCAGCAGGGACGTGCGCGGATTTCAACGGACGGCAGTGGTCTCGCCAAACTACAAGTACCGCCCCTGCCCTTTTTTGCGGCTAGTCGGTCACCGCGCCCAGGCTGGCGCTCGAGACGAGCCGGGCATACTTGGCGAGCACGCCCCTCCGGTAGCGGGGCGGGGGGGGCGACCAGGCCGCACGGCGGCGCGCGATCTCGCCCTCCTCCACGTCCAGGCTCAGCCGGCGCGCCTCGGCGTCGATGGTGACGAGATCGCCCTCCCGGACCAGGGCGATCGCCCCCCCCACCGCCGCTTCGGGAGACACGTGGCCGACCACCATGCCGTGGGTGGCCCCGGAGAAGCGGCCGTCGGTGATGAGCCCCACTGAGTCGCCGAGGCCCGCGCCCACGATGGCCGAGGTGGGGCCGAGCATCTCGCGCATGCCGGGGCCCCCCCGCGGGCCCTCGTAGCGGAGCACGATCACGTCCCCCGCGCGGATGCGGCCGGCCAGGGTCGCCTCCATGCAGGCCTCCTCGGAGTCGAACACCCGGGCGGGGCCGGTGATTTTCGTAGCTTTGAGGCCGGTGATCTTGGCCACGGCCCCTTCTGGGGCCAGGTTGCCCCGCAGGATGGCCAGATGCCCCTGGGGGTGGATGGGTCTTTCCCAGGGGCGGATGACGTCCTGATCGGCCCGCGGCGTCGCGGGCACATCCTTAAGCTGCTCGGCCACGGTGTGGCCGGTGATGGTGAGGGCCTCCCCGTGGAGCCGGCCGTGGACGAGGAGCATCTTCATGACCTGGGGGATGCCTCCCGCCCGGTGCAGGTCGGTGGCCACGTACCGGCCGGAGGGCCTGAGATCGCAGAGCACGGGCACCCCCCCGCGCAGGGTCTCGAAATCGTCGATGCTGAGCGGAACCTCCGCGGCGTGGGCGATGGCCAGGAGGTGCAGGACGGCGTTGGTGGACCCCCCCACCGCCATCACCACCGCAATCGCGTTCTCGAAGGCGGCGCGGGTCAGGATCTGCCGGGGGGAGAGGCCGCGCCGGATGGCGGCGGCCAGCACCGCCCCCGACTCGGCCGCGCTCTCGGCCTTCTCCGGGTCCTCGGCGGCCATGGTGGAGGAGTACATCAGGCTCATGCCCATGGCCTCGAAGGCGGAGGACATGGTGTTGGCGGTGAACATGCCACCGCAAGAGCCCGCCCCCGGACAGGCCTTGCCCTCCACCTCCTTGAGCGTGGCCAGGTCGATCTTGCCCGCCGCCTGCGCCCCCACCGCCTCGAACACGCTGCCGATCGTGAGGTCCTGCCCCGCGTAGTGGCCGGGCTTGATCGTCCCCCCGTAGACGAAGATGGCGGGGATGTCCATGCGGGCCACGGCGATCATGGCCCCCGGCATGTTCTTGTCGCAGCCGCCGATGGCCAGGACCCCGTCCATGGTCTGCCCGTTGCAGGCCGTCTCGATGGAATCGGCGATCACCTCGCGGGAGACCAGCGAGTACTTCATCCCCTCCGTGCCCATGGAGATGCCGTCGCTCACGGTGATGGTCCCGAAGACCTGGGGCATGGTCGCCGCCTCACGCAGGGCGGCCTCCGCCCGCGCGGCGAGGGTGTTGAGCCCGAGGTTGCAGGGGGTGATGGTGCTATAGGCGTTGGCGATACCTACGATCGGCTTGCTGAAGTCGCCCTCCCCGAACCCCACCGCGCGCAGCATGGCCCGGCTGGGGGCGCGCAGCACCCCTTCCGTCACGACTCGGCTCCGGCGGTGGTCGGTCATGAACCCCCCCGCGCTCTGGCGGCGGGGAAGTTTACCCCAGCCCCGGGGTCCCCTCGCCCAGGGGTTGGGCGATCCAGGCCTGGGGGCGGGGCGCGTGCCTCTCCGCCGGCCGCGGGAACTCCACGATCCGGGCCGGGGTCGCGCTGCGCCAGGGGAGCGGTCGGGCGAGACCCGCGGTCGCCTTGGGGGCGATGCGGCGGAACAGAGACTTCATCTCCGCCCAGTTATCGAGGATGTGCCGGGCGCGGTCGCTGCCCGTCGAGTCCCGATGGCACTCGATCCCCTCCCGCAACCATTCCTCGTCCTCGACGGGAAGGGGGCCCACCGACACCAGGTCGAGGTTGCAGCGGCGGGGCAGCCGGTCCTCGGGGTCCAGGGCGTACACCAACCCCCCCGACATCCCCGCCCCCAGGTTGCGGCCGGTGTCGCCCAGGATGATCACCGCCCCCGCCGTCATGTACTCGCAGGCGTGGTCGCCCACCCCCTCCACCACCGCCTGGGCCCCGCTGTTGCGAACGGCAAAGCGCTCGCCGACGCGCCCGGCCAGGAAGAGTCGGCCGCCGGTGGCGCCGTAGAGCAAGGTGTTGCCGGCGAGGACGGGCTGGGAGGCGAGGGGCGCGGCCTTGGGGGGGTGCACCACGATCTCCCCACCCGACATCCCCTTGCCCACGTAGTCGTTGGCCTCGCCCTCGAGAACGAGCCGCATCCCCTCCACGCAGAAGGCCCCGAAGCTCTGGCCCGCACTGCCCCGGAAGCTGAGGCGAACGGTGTTCGGGGGGAGGGGGTGGGCGGGCAGGCGCCGCGCCAGCTCGCCGGCCACCGCGGCTCCCACCGCCCGGTCCGCGTTGGTGATGAGAAACTCCATCTCGAGGGGCGCCACCGTGGCCCCCCCGAAGCGCAGACGGGCGAGCACGCCCTCGTCCAGGCGCCCGCCCGTCTCGGGCGGGTCGTTGCGGGGATCCCGGCTGCGGCGGGGGAAATCGGGAGGGGGCGCCTCCGCGAGCACCCGCTCCAGGCTGACCATGGAGGCCTTCCCCGCAAGCCGGGGCCGGGCCTCCAGCCGCTCCGTGAGGCCGATGATCTCCTCGATCCGGCGGTAGCCGAGCAGGGCCAGGATCTCCCGCACCTCCTGCGCCACCGCGGTGAAGAACTTGACCACGTCCTCGGGGGTGCCCTTGAACCCGAGCCGAAGGTCCTCGCGCTGGGTGGCGATCCCGGCCGGGCAGGTGTTCAAGTGGCACTGGCGGGCCATGACGCACCCCACGGCCACGAGGGCGGTGCTCCCGAAGCCGAACTCCTCCGCCCCCAGGAGCGCGCCCATGACCACGTCGCGGCCGGTCTTGAGCCCGCCCTCCACCTGCAGCCGCACCCGGCCGCGCAGGCGGCTGCGGGTCAGGACCTGCTGGGCCTCGGCCAGGCCCAGCTCCCAGGGCGTGCCCGCGTTCTTGATCGAGCCCAGGGGGGAGGCGCCGGTGCCCCCGTCGTAGCCCCCGATGAGGATGGCGTCGGCGTGGGCCTTGGCCACCCCCGCGGCCACGGTCCCCACCCCGGCCTCGGAGACGAGCTTCACTGCCACGGTGGCCGCGGGGTTCACCCGCTTGAGGTCATAGATGAGCTGGGCCAAGTCCTCGATGCTGTAGATGTCGTGGTGGGGCGGGGGCGAGATGAGGGTGATGCCGGGGGAGGCGTGGCGCACGCGCGCGATGTGGGGAGCCACCTTGTGGCCGGGGAGCTGGCCCCCCTCGCCGGGCTTGCTGCCCTGGGCCATCTTTATCTGGAGCTCGTCCGCCGTGACCAGGTAGTGGGCGGTCACTCCGAACCGGGCGGAGGCCACCTGCTTGATGCGGTTGTGGGCACGGTCCCCGCCGGGGAGCGCTCTCCAGAAGAGGTCGGCGGGCTCGCCGCCCTCCCCGCTGTTGCTGCGGGCGCCGATCCGGTTCATGCCGATGGCCAGAACCTCGTGGGCCTCCGGGCTCAGGGCTCCCAGAGACATGGCCGCGGTCATGAAGCGGGGGAAGATGGCCTCCACCCCCTCCACCTCCTCGAGGGGGATGGGGCCCCGTCCCGAGAACTCCAGGAGGTCGCGCAGGACGAGGGGGTCGCGCGCGTGGACGAGGGCGGCGTAGGCCCGGTACCCCAGGGGCTCCCCGGATCGAACCGCGGCGTGGAGGGCCTTCACGACCTTGGGGGCGAAGGCGTGGGCCTCGCCGGTCTGACGGAAGCGGTGGAAGCCCCCCTCCTCGAGGTCGGACGCGGCCTTCACGAACGCGGCCGCGTGGCGGGCGAGGGTCTCGCCGGCGATCTCGGCGAGGCCCACCCCCCCCACGAAGGAGGGCGTGCCCGTGAAATGACGGCGGACGAGCGCGGGGGCGACCCCCACCGCTTCGAAGAGCTGGGCCCCGTGATAGGAGCGCAGGGTGGAGATGCCCATCTTGGAGAGGATCTTGAGGATCCCCTTGGCCAGGGTCTTCAGGTAGCGGTCCTCGGCCTCCGCCGCTGGCTCTTCCCCGCCCCCCGCCGCCTGGACCGCCCGGCGGATGGCGGCCAGGGCGAGATAGGGGGAGACCGCGTTGGCCCCGTACCCGAGGAGGCTGGCCACTTGATGGTCGTCGCGGGCCTCGCCCGTCTCCGCAATCAGGCTTGTCTTGAGCCGCGATCCCCGCCGGACGAGGTGCTGGTGGACGGCGGAGACGGCGAGAAGCGCGGGCAGGGCCGCTCGGCCCTCGTCCACCCCGCGGTCGGAGAGCACGAGCAGGGTCGCCCCCTCTTCCACCGCCGCCGCGGCCTCGCGCAACAGCCGGTTGAGCGCGGAGGAGAAGGCGCGCGTGCCGCCCGGAGCCGGGAAAAGCAGGCTCAGCCGCCGCACCACCCACCCCGGGTGCTCCCAGGCCTCGAGGGCCTTGAGCTCCTCCCTCCGCAGCAGGGGGCCCTCGAGGTGGACCTGGGGCCCGGGCCCGGGCGCCTCCGCCAGCAGATCGCCCTGGGGGCCGAGGTGGGTGCCGAGGGACATCACGAGGGATTCGCGGAGGGGATCAATGGGCGGGTTCGTGACCTGGGCGAAGCGCTGTTTGAAGTACGAGTAGAGGAGCCGGGGTTGCGCCGAGAGCACGGCCAGGGGGACGTCGTCGCCCATCGAGCCCAGGGGCTCGAGCCCCTCCTTGAACATGGGCCCCAGGACGAGCTGCATCTCCTCGCGGGTGTAGCCGAAGGCGCGGAGCGGCCCCACCTCCGCGGTCTCGACCTCCGCGGACGGCCGGGGCAGGTCCCTGAAGGGAACACGGTGCTGGGCCAGCCAGGCCGCGTAGGGCCGGCGCGCGGCCAGCCCGTCGTGGATCGTCCCCCGGTCCAGGAACCGTCCGGCCGCGAGGTCCACCGCGACCATGTCCCCCGGACCCAGCCGCCCGCGGTGGAGGATCCGGCCCGGAGCCACGTCCAGGACCCCGGCCTCGGACGCCACCAGGACCAGGCCGTCCACGGTGACCGCATAGCGGGCCGGCCGCAGGCCGTTGCGGTCGAGACCGGCACCCACGATCTTCCCGTCCGTGAAGACCACGAGAGCGGGGCCGTCCCAGGGCTCCATGAGGCAGGACTGGTACTCGAAGAGGGCCCTGACCTCCGCGGCAAGCTCGGGGTCGCCCTCCCAGGCCGGGGGCATGAGCAGGCTGACGCCCTGGGTGACGTCGCGCCCGGCCAGGGTGAGGAGGGCGAGGGCCTCGTCCAGGCTGGCGGAGTCGCTCGTCCCCTCCGGAAGCAGGGGACGGATCGCACCCGCCTTGAGGCCCAGGAGCTGGGAGCTGAGGCCGGCCTCTCGCGCCCGCATCCAGCTCCGGTTTCCCTCGATGGTGTTGATCTCGCCGTTGTGGGCCACGAGGCGGAAGGGCTGGGTCATGGCCCAGGAGGGGAAGGTGTTGGTGCTGAAGCGCTGGTGGAAGAGGGCGAAGGCGGTGGCGTAGGCGGGGTGGCGGAGATCGGGGTAGAAGTCGGCGAGATCGGTGGCCCGCACCAACGCCTTGTAGACGAGGGTCCGGTGGCTGAGGGAGGCGACATAGAGCCCGCGGAGCCCCAGGCGCCGGGCGCGCGCCTCCAGCTCCCGGCGCGCCCGGTAGAGCCGACGCTCGAAATCCGCGTCCGACGCCGCAGGGGGCCGGCCCACAAGGAGATGGGCGATCCCGGGGCGCGCCCGCCAGGCCTGCTCCCCCAGGACCTCCTCCCGGATCGGCACCTCCCGCCAGCCCAGGAAGGGAAGGCCCTCCTGGACCAGGACTTCCTCGACCAGGGCCCGGGCCCGGGCGGCGCGGGCCGGCTCGGGGGGAAGGAATATCGAGCCCACGGCCAGGCCGCCCGGCTCGAGGCCGGAGAGGCCCCGGGCCGCGAGGTCCTCCCGCAGCACATCGAAAGGGATCTGGGTCGTGACCCCCGCCCCGTCCCCGGTGGTTCCGTCCGCGGCGACCGCCCCCCGATGGGCCATGCGGGAAAGGGCGGTCAAGGCCAGGGGCAGGATGCGGACGTGGGGGCGGCCCCCGAGTTCGGCCAGGAACCCCACTCCGCAGGCGTCGTGCTCGAAAGCCGGCTCGTAGAGGCCCCGCGTCGAGGCCCGCGCATTCTCCCTGGGCTTCACCCTGCCTCCCAGGTCTCAGTATGGCCATGGCCAAATATATGTAAAATTGAAAGAATGCATGAGGGTCATGAGTTTCTTGCACATGAGCGTTGTACAAGATACGCATGAGCTCCATCTAGAAAGGGCATGACCCATGGACGTGCGTCAGCTCGACATGTTCCGGGCCGTGGCCGAAGAGGGCAGCTTCACCCGGGCCGCGGAGCGCCTCCACGTCTCCCAGTCGGCGATCAGCCGCCAGATCAAGCTCCTGGAGGAGGAGCTGGGAGGGGTCCTGCTCCACCGGGGCGGGAAGCGGGTGGCCCTCACCCCCCCCGGAGAGTTGCTGCTGAAGACGGCCAACCGGGTCCACCGCGACCTGCAGGAGGTGGCCTCCCAGATCTCGGACACCCACGCCCTCCACCGCGGCACCCTGAGCCTGGCCGGAGGGATGACGGTCTGCATGCACATCCTCCCCCGCGTGCTCCGGAAGTACCTGCGCCTCTACAAGGAGGTGGACCTGCGGGTGGTCTCCGCAGCCACCGAGACCATCCTCCGCCTCATCCGGAACCACGAGGTGGACCTCGCCCTCTTGACCCTGCCCATCGTGGCCAAGGACCTGGAGGTGGTGCCGGTGCTCAAGGAGGAGATGGTGGTGGTCACCGCGCGCGGCCACCCCCTCTCCCGCGAGCGCACGATCGAGACCTCGCGTCTCGGCCGCTACCCCTGGATCCTCTACGAAGCCGGGTCTAACACCCGGAAGATCCTGGAGCAGTTCTTCCGGGAGGAGGAGATCCAGGTGGACGTGGCCATGGAGACGGAGAATGTGGAGATCATCAAGTCCATGGTGGCGGCCGGCCTCGGCATCACCCTCATCCCCTATGCCGCCATCGTCAAGGACGTGCGGCACGGGCGCTTTTCCTACGCGCGCGTCCGCGGGCGCCGCCTCTACCGGGAGACGGCCTGGGTCTACCTGAGGTCGGACTACGTGCCCCGGTCCATCACCGAGATGATGCGCGTCTTCGACCTCATGAAGGACCAGTTCGGGAGCAAGCCGCCGGGGGCCTGAGCGGGCGGGGGCGCCTGGCCCTCAGGGGCCGGTCGCCGGCCGGGCCGCCGCGAGCAAGCCCTGCCGGTCGTGGCCCAAGAGGTCACCGATCCGATCCAGGGTCACGTCCGCGGGGGGGTATCTCCCCACCTCCGCCGCGTCCAGGGCGTAGTGCCCCTGGCGCGGGAACACCGTCGTGACCCGCGAGCCCCACGCCTTCTTGACCGCGCTCAGGATGCGGATCTTGTCATCCACGAGCACGTAATGCTCGGCCGGGTAGCGCCCCTCCACGTCGTCCAGCTCGTGCTCCTTGTGCACGTAGATGAGCACCTTTCCCTCGAAGAGCTCGCCCAGCCCGGAGCGCTCGACCTTGCGGGGCTGGAAGACGACGTCGCCGTCGGAGAGGATGACCGCGGGCCCCCACTGCTGGCAGTGCATCACCGCGTCGAGCGAGTTCGGATAGAGCCGGTTCGCGAAGGGGTAGTTCACCAGGAAGCTCGAGACCGTGAAGAGGTGCGGGTCCCGGGGATGCTCGATCCGGTAGCGCTGGAGGGCGCCCAGGTAGTCGGCGTAGCCGAGCTCGACCCGGAGCTGCTCGAAGATCTCCCAGTAGCGCTGCTGACGCTCATGTCCGACCGCGCGCTCGAGGTGCCGCCTCAGGTCGGCGATGACCCGGTCGTTGTCGAGGAGGGTGTTGTCGACGTCGAACAGGAAGACCACCCCGGCCATGGCGAGCCCCACCTCCCCTCAGCTGTGGCCGCTGCCCAGCCGGGCCGCCGCCGACCGGTCCACGAGCCAGACCAGCCTTCCGCCCTCGGGACGGACGAGCTGCGCGGGGAGCTGGTCGGGTTCGCGCGGGCCCTCCAGGACCGCCTTCAAGGGCACGGCCTTGTCCGCCCCCGCCACCAGGAAGACGACGAGGGCGGCAGCGTTGAGGACGGGGGCGGTGAGGGTGATGCGGTGGGTGTAGAGCTTGCCGACCCAGTTCGCCACCACCAAACGTCGCTCCTCGTGGAGCGCCTTCGTGCCCGGGAAGAGAGAGGCGGTGTGCCCGTCGGGCCCCAGGCCCAGGTACACGAGGTCGAAGCGCGGGCGCTCCTCCCCCGTGAGGCGGAAGAATCCCTTGAGGGTCCGCTCGTAGGCGGCGGCCGCCGCCCCCGCGTCCTCCTCTTCCCCCGGGATCCGGTGCACGTTGGCGGGGGGGACCGGCACCCGCGAGAGCAGGGTCTCCCGGGCCATGCCGTAGTTGCTGTCGGGATGGTCGGGAGGCACCGGGCGCTCGTCGCCCCAGAAGAAGTGGATCGCGTCCCAGGGCAGCTGTGCGCGGTAGGGCTCGCCGGCCAGCAGCGAGAACAGGCTCCGGGGAGTGGAGCCCCCGGAGAGCACGACCCGGAACGCCCCCCCCGCCGCCACCGCTTCCAAGGCCCGCCCCCGAAACTCGTCCGCCCCGGCCCGCGCCAGCTCCGCCCCGTCCTCGACCACCCGGATCTCGGTCTTCATCGGGCGCACGACGCCGGGGCGTCCCTCACTCGATCTTCCGCCACTCCCGCTCGTCGCGCGCCAGGAGATCGTCCGCCTCCTTGGGCCCCCAGGAGCCGGCCGGGTAGTTGGGGAAGGAGCGAGGCTGCAGCGCCTTCCAGACGTCGAGGAGGGGCGTGATCACGTTCCAGCCCGCCTCCACCATGTCCGCGCGCTGGAAGAGGGTGGCGTCACCGATCATGCAGTCGTAAAGCAGCCGCTCGTAGCCAGTGCTGGGCGTGCTGCCGAAATAGTCGTTGTACTTGAAGTCCATGTCCACGGTGCCGACCTGCATGACGGGGCCGGGAATCTTGGCCCCGAAGCTCAGGGAGATGCCCTCGTCGGGCTGGATGTGGACGACCAGGCGGTTCCGGCGCAGACGCTCGACGGTGGTGTCGCGGAAGAGCAGGAAGGGCGCCCTCCGGAACTGGATGGCGATCTCGGTGACCCGCTTGGCCAGGCGCTTGCCCGTGCGCAGATAGAAGGGCACGCCCGCCCAGCGCCAGTTCTCGATCCCAAGCTTCAAGGCGACGAAGGTGTCGGTGGGGGAGTCGGGGGGCACGTTGGGCTCCTCCCGGTAACCGGGCACCCGCTCCTTGCCCACGTCACCTTCCCCGTACTGCCCCCGCACGGCCTGGGTCAGCACGTCCTCCGGGGTCAGGGGCTGGATCGCGCGCAGGACCTTGGCCTGCTCGTCGCGCACAGCGTCGGCCTGAAAGGAGATGGGCGGCTCCATGGCCGTGAGGGAGACGAGCTGGAAGAGGTGGTTGGGCACCATGTCGCGCAGGGCGCCGGCGCTGTCGTAGTAGCCACCCCGCTTCTCCACCCCCACCGTCTCCGCGGCCGTGATCTGCACGTGGTCGATGTAGCGGCGGTTCCAGATCGGCTCGTAGATCCCGTTGCCGAACCGGAACACCATGAGGTTCTGCACCGTCTCCTTGCCGAGGTAGTGGTCGATGCGGTAGATCTGGTGCTCGTCCAGGACCTGCTTGATCTCGGCGTTGAGGGCGCGCGCGCTGTCCAGGTCCCGGCCGAACGGCTTCTCGATGATCACCCGGCTCCACTGGTGGTTGTGCTCGGTGGTGAGGCCCGCGTGACCCAGCTGACACACGATCTCGCCGAAGAAGCGCGGGGCCACGGCCAGGTAGTAGAAACGGTTCCCCTGGGTCCCGTGTTCTTTCTCCACCGTGGCCAAGAGCTCCTTCAGGCGGGTGTACGCGCCCGCGTCCTGGAAGTCGGCCTTCAAGTAATAGATGCGGGGCAGGAGCCAGTTCACGGTCTCGGGCGGCACGGGGCTGGTGGCGAAGGTCTGGATGTCCCGGCCGACCTGCTCGCGGAAGGCCTCGGTGGTGATATCGCCCGAGGAGTAGCCGATCAGCGCGAATTGGGGCGAGAGCAGGTTCTCCCGGGCCAGGTTGCAGAGGGCGGGGATCAGCTTGCGCTTGGTGAGGTCGCCCGCGGCCCCGAAGATCACCATCACGCAGGGGGGCGCCACGTGGGTGGACGGGGGATCGGTCTCCGTCATCGCCTTGGCCATGGCTCGTCTCCCTTCAGTGAGGAGCCCTCAGGTGCGCCAGAGGGCGATGCCGCCCAGCAACCCGGCGACGTTGGGCACGATGCGGGCGTTGCGGGGCAGATCGACGGTGATCCGGCTGGCGTTGCCGCCGCCCAGGTACAGGGTGTCGTAGATGAAGAGGCGCTCCAGGGCCCCGATGGCCCGGACTAGGCGCTTGTTCCACTTCTTCTTGCCCACCTTCTTCAGGGCCTTGAGCCCCAGCTCCTCCTCGTACGTCCGGCCCTTCCACGCCTGGTGATGGGCCAGCTCCAGGTGGATCAGGCTTCCGTCCACGAAGAGGGCCGAGCCCAGACCCGTGCCCAGGGTGATCACGAGCTCGACCCCCTTGCCCTTGATGACGCCGTACCCCTGGATGTCGGCGTCGTTGCAGACCCGGGTCGGTCGGCCGAAGGCCTTGGCCAGGGCCTTGGCCAGGTCGACCCCGACCCATTTGGGATCGAGGTTGGGCGCGCTGCGGACCACGCCCTTGCGGACCACGCCCGGAAAGCCGACGGAGGCCCGCGCGAACTCCCCCTGCTCCCGGGCGAGGCCCACGATGGCTCCGATCAGCGCCGCGGGCGTGGCGGGATGGGGGGTGTCGACGCGGGTGCGCTCGGTCAGGGGCTTGCCCGCCTCGTCCAGCACGAGGGTCTTGATGCCGGTCCCCCCGATGTCCACGGCCAGGGTGCGCACGGGTCCCGCGGGATGCTCTGGAGAGCTGGACATGGCGGTTACCCCTCTCGCGGCTTCTCGGCGTGGCCGCCGAACTCGAAGCGCATGGCGGAGAGGAGCTTGTTGGCGAAGTCGCCCTCCCCCCTCGAGCTGAAGCGCTGGTAAAGGGCGGCGGAGAGCACGGGGGCGGGGGCGGACTCTTCTATGGCGGCCAGGATCGTCCAGCGCCCCTCGCCGGAATCGGAGACCTGGCCCGAGAAGGAGTTGAGGTCGGGCTGCTTGAGGAGGGCGAGGGCGGTGAGGTCCAGGAGCCAGGAGGCCACGACGCTGCCCCGGCGCCACACCTCCGTGATGTCGGAGAGGTTCAGCTCGTATTGGTAGTGCTCGGGATCCCGGAGGGGGGTGGTCTCGGCGTCCACGGCCCGCCCCTGCCGGCCGGCGTTGGCGTGGCGGAGGATGTTCAGGCCCTCGGCATAGGCGGCCATGAGTCCGTACTCGATCCCGTTGTGGACCATCTTCACGAAGTGGCCGGCTCCCGAGGGCCCGCAGTGCAGGTAGCCCTCCTCGGCGGTGCCCCCCACCTTCTCCCTTCCCGCCGTGCGATCGATTCCACCGCGGCCGGGGGCCAGGGTCTTGAAGATCGGATCCAGGCGCCGCACCACGTCCGTCTCGCCGCCGATCATCTGGCAATAGCCGCGCTCCAGCCCCCAGACGCCGCCGCTCGTCCCCACGTCCAGGTAGTGCAGGCCCCGGGCGGTCAGCTCCCGGGCCCTGCGGATGTCGTCGATGTAGTAGGAGTTGCCGCCGTCGATGATGATGTCGCCCTTCTGGAGCCGGCCCGCGAGGTCGGTGAGCGTCGCCTCCACGGCTGCGGCCGGCACCATCAGCCAGGCCGCGCGGGGCGGTTTCAGCTTGGCCACGAAATCGTCTAGGGAGTTCGCGCCCGTGGCCCCTTCCCCGGCCAGCCGCTTCACGTTGGCGGGGTCGCGGTCGAACACCACGCATTCGTGCCCGCCCTTCAGCAACCGGCGCACCATGTTGGCGCCCATGCGTCCCAGCCCGACCATCCCCAGCTGCATATGCTCCCTCTGCTCGGAGAAGCCCGGGCGCGGCTAGGCCAGGGCCCGATTGATGGCGGCGGCGAGAGTGGCCAGGCCCGCCGCCACGTCCTTGCCCAGGTGGACCCGCAGGGCTCGGCGCTCCCGCTCGGCCAGGACCTGGAAGTCCCCCCGTGCCTGCGCGGCCTTCACCACCCCGAAGGTGTATTTCTGGCCGGGCACCGGGAGGTCGAAGCCGTCCTCCGCGGTGAGCTGGAGGAAGACCCCGGAGTTGGGGCCCCCCTTGTAGGCCTGCCCGGTGGAGTGGAGGAAGCGGGGCCCGAAGCCGAGGCAAGTGGCCACCCGCTTGCGGTCGCGCACGGACATCCGAATGGCGGAGAGCGCGCGCTCGTGGGCGTCGTTCATCTCCAGGTAGGCGAGCAGCGCGAAGTAATCGCCGAGCCGGAGACGGTCCAAGTGGGCCTTCAGGTAGCCGGCGAGGGAGGGGCGGGCTCCGGCCGCGGGCTCGAGGGCGGCCGCGTTCCGGCCGTCCGTGAAGAGCCGGATGCCCCCTTCCTCGAAGAAGGGGCTCTCCTTGGGGAGGGCGCCCTTCTGCTCGTACTCCGTGGTCAGCTTCCGCGTGGCTACTTTGCTGGCCTCCACGTCCGGCTGATTGAAGGGGTTGAGGCCGAGGATGGAGCCGGCCACCGCGGTCGCGATCTCCCAGCGGAAGAACTCCTCCCCCAGGTCCCAGACCTCATCGACCGAGATGCGCACCACCGGGTGCCCGGCCCCCTCCAAGGCGGCCACCGCCGCGTCCTGCGCCGGGTCCGGCCCCGCCTCCAGCCGCAGGTAGGCGAAGAGGCGGTCCCCGCCGTAGACCCCGGGGGGGCCCGGTTCCTCGCTGTCCACCGGGATCAAGCCCTTGCCATCCTTGCCCGTGGACTCCGCCAGCAGCTGCTCCAGCCAGGCCCCGAGGTCGTGGATGCCGGGGGAAGCGATGATGGTGACCTTGTCGCGCCCGAACCGAGCCGCGGCCAGGCCCAGGATGGTGCCCAGCACCACCCCCGGGTTCTCCTCCACGGGAACGCTGGCCGCGCACGCGTGCACCATCTCCTCCGTTCGGTCCAGGAACTTGTGGACGTCCACACCCATCACCGCCGCCGGCACCAGCCCGAAATCGGAGAGCGCGGAGTAGCGCCCGCCGATGCTGGCCAGGCCATAGAAGATGTGGCGGAAGCGGTCGCGCTCGGCCACGTGCTGCATCTGGGAGCCGGGGTCGGTGATGGCCATGAAGCGGTTGCCCACCTCACCCTCGCCCACCGCCTGCTTGACGCGCTCGAAGAAGTACTGCTTGAAGATGTTCGGCTCCAGGGTGCCCCCGGACTTGCTGGACACGATGAAGAGGGTGTGGGAGAGATCGATCTTGGCCTCGAAGGCCTTTATCTGGGCGGGGTCGGTGGAGTCGAGGACGTGGAGCTCGGGGTAGCCGGGGATCCGGCCGAAGGTCATCTTCATGACTTCCGGACAGAGGGTCGAGCCGCCCATGCCGAGGAGCAGGACGTGGGTGAAGCCGGCGAGGCGCACCTCTTCCCCGATCGCCGCTAGATGCGGGAACCGGGCGTGCTGGTCCTCGGTGATGCCCAGCCAGCCGAGCCAGTTGCCCTCGTCCGTGCCCATCCAGAGCGACGCATCGCGGGCCCAGAGCCTCCGCGCCTTGCCCTCCCGTCCCCACTCCTCGAGGGAGGCCCGTACCGCCGCGGCCAAGGCATCGGGCAGACGCGCGGTCTGGCGGTTGATCTTGGCCTTCCCCGGCTCCTGGCTGTACTTGCCCACCGCCAGGATCAGCTTGTCGAAGGCATCCGCGAAGATCGTGACCCCGTCCGCGAGCAGCTTGTCCGTCACCTGCTCCATCGAGATGCCCGCCGCGGGCAGGCTCTCCATGGTCGCGTGAGCGGCGTCCAGGTCCTCGGTCAGGCTCGCCCGCAACCGCCCATGGTCGCGGAACGCGTCGAAGGTGGCGGGGGGGATGGTGTCCACGGTGTCGGGCCCGATGAGCTCCTCTACGTACATCACGTCGCGGTAGCGGGGGTTCTTGGTGCTGGTGCTGGCCCAGAGGACGCGCTGGGTCTGGGCCCCGCGGGCGGAGAGGGCCTGCCAGCGGGGACCGCTGAAGATCTCGAGGTACTTTTGGTAGGTCACCTTGGCGTTCGCGATCGCGACCTTGCCGACCAGGCCCGCGAGGAGCGCCTGCTGCGCGGGCGGGGGGGAGCCCTTGAGCCGCTCGCCGATGAGGGCGTCCACCGCGGAGTCGATGCGGCTGATGAAGAAGCTGGCCACGCTCGCAACCCGGCTCACATCGCCGCCCCGCGCGGCCAAGGCCTCGAGGCCGGCCAGGTAGGCGGCCGCTACCCGCGCGTAAGCGACCTGGGAGAAGAGAAGGGTGACGTTGATGTTGATCCCCTCCCCGATCAGCTCCTGGAGGGCGGGTATTCCTTCGGGGGTGGCGGGGACCTTGACCATGAGGTTCTCGCGCCCCACCTCCTTCCACAACCGGCGCGCCTCCGCCAGCGTGCCCGCCGTGTTGTGGGCCAGGAGGGGGGAGACCTCCAGGCTGACGTAGCCGTCCCGTCGCCGCGACTGCTCGTAGACGGGGCGCAGGAGGTCGGCCGCGTCCTGAATGTCGCGCACCGCGATCTTCTCGTAGAGGGCCGGGGGATCGAGGTGCCGGGAATCGGGGGCCTCCAGAAGGTCCTTGTAGTCGTTGCTGCCCGCGATGGCCTTCTCGAAGATGGCGGGGTTGGAGGTCATCCCGCGCAGGCCATCCTCGTCGAGCAGACGCTTCAGCTCGCCCCCCGTGATGAGGCTGCGCCGGATGTAGTCGAGCCAGACCGACTGTCCGTAGTCCAGCAGGGCCCGCAAGGGATTCTTCACCGCTTCGGACACGGCATCCTCCTTCAGGCTCTCGGGGGGCCGGAAAAGCGCGTCTCCATGGCCTCCACTTTGGCCAGCCGGCGCCGATGGCGCTCCTCGTTCGTGAAGCGGGCGGCCAGGAAGGCCCGGACCAGTTCGCGGGCCAACTCCGGACCGATGACGCGCGAGCCCAGGACGAGCACGTTCATGTCGTCGTGCTCCACCCCCTGGTGCGCGGAGTAGGTGTCGTGACAGAGGCCGGCCCGGATGCCCCGGACCTTGTTCGCCGCCACCGAAGCCCCCACCCCGCTCCCGCAGATCACGATCCCGCGCTCCGCTCGGCCCTCGATGACGGCACGCCCCACCGCCTCCGCAAAGTCCGGGTAGTCCACCGGCTGCAGGTCGTGGGTCCCCAGGTCGAGGGCCTCATGGCCCAGCTCCGCGAGCAGCGAGAGGACCTTCTCCTTCAACTCGAAGCCGGCGTGATCGGCGCCCAGAGCGAGCCGCATGCTCAGCCGCCCGCAGCGAGAAGCTGCGCCTTGGCCGCCTGGTAAACCAGTTCCGGAGTGAAGCCAAAGGCTTTCTGGAGCTCCTTGAGGGGGGCGGAGGCCCCGAAGGTGCGCATCCCGACCATCTGCCCGCGCAGTCCGACGTAGCGCGCCCAGCCCAAGGTGGAGGCGAGCTCCACGGAGACGCGGGCCGTGACCGCGGGCGGGATGACCTCCTCCCGATAGTTCAGGGGCTGTTGCTCGAAGAGCTCCCAGGACGGCATGCTCACCACGCGGGCCTTCACGCCCTCCGTCTTGAGCCTCTCGTAGACCTCGACCGCCAGGCCGACCTCGGTGCCGGTGGCGAGCAGGAGCAAGTCGGGCTTGCCCCCCGGGGCGTCGGCCAGGACGTAGGCGCCCCTCTCCAGGCCGGCGGCGGAGGCGTAGCGGGTCCGGTCCAAGGTGGGCATGGCCTGCCGGCTCAAGACCAGGGCCGCGGGCTGGTGATGGAACTTCATGATGACCTTCCAGGCCTCGACCACCTCGTTGGCGTCGCCCGGTCGGAGCACGACTAGGTGGGGCACGGCCCGCAGGGAGATCAGCTGTTCGATCGGCTGGTGGGTCGGCCCGTCTTCCCCGACCCCGATGGAGTCGTGCGTGAAGATGTGGATGACCGGGATCTCCATGATGGCGGAGAGGCGGATGGCCCCCCGCTCGTAGTCGCTGAAGATCAGAAAGCCGGAGCCGTAGGGCCGCACCTTGCTCAAGGAGAGGCCGCTCAAGACCGCCCCCATCGCGTGCTCGCGCACCCCGAAGTGGAAGTTGCGGCCCCCGTAGCTACCGGCCTCGAAGTCCCCCGCCCCCTCGAAGGTCAGGCGGGTCTTGGTGGAGGGGGCGAGGTCGGCGGAGCCGCCGATCAGCCATGGGATGTTGCGGGCGAGGGCGTTCAGGACTTTGGCGGAGGCGTCGCGCCCGGCCACTCCCTTGGCGTCGGGGGCGAACGCGGGAAGGTCCCGGTCCCAGCCGAGAGGCAGCTCGCGGCGCTGCATCCGCTCGATCTCGTCGGCGAGGGCGGGCGCCTGAGCGCGGTATTCCTTGAAGCGGGCCTCCCAGGCCTCGCGCAGGCCCCGGCCCCGGGCGCCGATGCCGCTCTGGAAGTGCTCGCGCACCCCTTCCGGCACCAGGAACTTCGCGTCCTCCGGCCAGCCGTAGTTCCTCTTGGTGAGCCGGATCTCCTCCTCCCCCAGGGGCTCCCCGTGGGCGGCGGAGGTGTCCTGCTTGTTGGGGGCCCCGTAGGCGATGTGGCTGTCGACGATGATGAGGGTGGGCCGGTCGGCGGTCGCGCCCGCGGTCCGGAACGCGCGCTCCAGCATCTCCAGGTCGTTGGCGTCGCCCACCCGGGTCACGTTCCAGCCGTAGGCCATGAAGCGCGTGGCCACGTCCTCGCTGAAGGCCCAGTCGGTGTGCCCCTCGATCGTGATCTTGTTGTTGTCGTAGATCCAGCAGAGGTTGCCGAGCTTGAGGTGCCCGGCCAGGGAGGCGGCCTCGCTGGAGATGCCCTCCATCATGCAGCCGTCGCCGGCCAGGGCGTAGACCCGGAAGCCAAAAAGCTCGAAGGAAGGGCGGTTGTAGCGCGCGGCCAGCCACTTGCTCGCGATGGCCATGCCCACGCTTGTGGCCACGCCCTGCCCGAGGGGTCCGGTCGTGGTCTCCACGCCCGAGGTCCAGCGGTACTCGGGATGGCCGGGGCAGCGGCTCCCGAGCTGGCGGAAGGTCTTGATGTCGTCGAGGGAGACCGAGGGCTTGCCCACGATCTCGTATACGGGGTTGACAGCCTTCACCCCCGTCAGGTGGAGCAGGGCATAGAGCAGCATGGAGGCGTGGCCTTCGGAGAGCACGAAGCGGTCTCGGTCGGGCCAGATGGGATCCTCGGGGTCGAAGCGGAGGAAGCGCTGCCACAGGCAGTAGGCCACGGGGGCCATGCCCATGGGTGTGCCCGGATGGCCGGAGTTGGCCTGCTGGATGGCGTCGATGGCGAGGGTGCGGATGGTGTTGACGCAGAGGGAGTCGATGTTCGTGGCGGTCATATCCCTCTCCGGGCTCGTCCCTACGGCGGCCAGCCCACCCCGGCCCCCGGTGACGAGAGGATTCTATGCCAAGGCCGGCGGTTTCGGGGGAGGGCTAGAGAGGCGCCGCCCGCAGGGCATCGATGGCCCGGCGCGCGCGGGCCCGACGCTCCTCCCAGCCGCCCCGGATGTCCAGGTAGCGCGCGCCCCCGGCCTCGAGCGCCTTCCGGAAAAGGGCGTGCATCTCCTCGCGCCGGTCCGGGATATCGCGAAAGAGTCCGTCGGCGACCCAGGGAACATCGGGGTGCTGGAGAAGGTAGAGGTGGGCGCGGCGCTCGCGGGCCGCCGCCTCCACCCAGGGGGGGCAATCCCCGTAGTAGTGCCGGCTGTACACCACGGTGCTGAGGAGGTCGGTGTCCAGGATCAAGAGACGATTCGCCCGCGGGACCGCCTCCTCCTCGGCCGCGATCACCGCGCGCGCAATCGCCTCCACGTCCGCGTAGACGAGGGGCGCGCCCTTCCTGTCCAAGTAGACCCGGCTCTGCTCGGGCACCCAGACCGTCCGATAGTGCTCCGCGAGCTCGGAGGCGAGGGTGGTCTTGCCCGTGCACTCCGAGCCTGTGAGCACGACACGGAGCAAGGCCTCG